>JAFVWA010000143.1 GCA_017501885.1 Clostridia bacterium
CAGTAAATATATAATGGCATTAAAAGACGAGGTGCCACCAGAAGTCGTTAGAAAAACGCAGTAAACATAGTAAAACTAAAATTCCCTTTTAATAGCAAAGGGAATTTTTTTCATTTAATTGATTTTTTTATAAAAATTTGATATAATACAAAAGTTATAAATTTTTTTACTTTAGTAAAGGTGTTTATGATTGAAATTAAACAGGTAAAAACAAGCAGAGATATATCTCTTTTTGTAAAGTATCCACTTAAATTATATAAAGATTGTCCTTACTACGTTCCATCTGTAATGATGGATGAAAAGAATAATTTTAGCCAAAGAAAGAATCCAAACCTAAAAGACTGTGATTATCAAGGCTTTTTGGCATATAAAGACGGTGAGTTGGTAGGAAGAATCGCCGCTTTAATAAATTGGCAAGAGATATCTATCTACGGCGAAAAGGTAATCCGTTTTTCAAGATTTGAATGTATTGACGATTTGGAAGTTTTTAAAGCATTGCTTAGTGCCGTTGCCGAATATGGCAAAAGTCGTGGATTAGAATATATGCACGGACCGTGGGGTTTTAACGATACCGATAGGGAAGGTATGTTGACATACGGTTTTAATCTCAGAAGCACGTATTCAACCAACTATTATTATCCATATTTTCACAAAAACGTAGAAGCTTTAGGTTTTGAACCCGAGTCAAAATGGGTAGAAATGAATTTTGGCATTCCAAAAGAAACTGACGAACGTAGTGCAAGACTTTCCGAAATGATAATGAAAAAATATGGGGTTAGGGAAGTTTCCGACACGTTATCCGTTAAAGAAATTCTCGAACGCTACGGAGATGCTTTCTTTGATACGTTTAACAAGGCATACAGTCACTTAGACGGGTTTGTCCCAATAGTGGATAAGGGAATGCAACAATCGGTATTAGACCAGTTTGCAGTTATCGTAAACACAAAATACATCAGCATCATAATTGATAAAGATGAAAAGATGGCAGGCTTTGGTATATGCTTACCGTCAATATGCGAACCGCTTCAAAAACATGGCGGAAAGTTATTGCCTGCGCTTATCAGCATACTTAAAGCGATTAAAACCCCAAGAGAACTTGAGATGGCATTGATAGCAGTTCGTCCCGAATACAAAAATGCAGGAATAAATGCAATAATGATTGATAAGATTATGAGAAATATTATTGCAGACGGAGTTGAAAGGGTAGAGTCAAACCCTATGTTAGAGTCAAATTTATCCGTTCAACAACAATGGAAGTTTGCTGATAGCGAAATAATAAAAAGACGTCAAACTTATAAAATTAAGATAGGCGATTTACTTAACAAATAAACAAAAAAACCGCTTGGAAAAACCAAGTGGTTTTAATATTTTAAATCTTAGAAAATAACCGTTATAGTCATGCTTTCGCATTGTTTTGACTTAGCGTATATTTTCCACTTGTTACCGTTTGCAAGATTTTTTGCTATGGCAAGACCTAAACCGCTTCCACCACTATCCCGCGAACGCGACGGGTCTGCACGATAAAACCTTTCAAAAATTCTTGCAGAATCCTTGTCGGGAACGTTGCTTCCCGTGTTATAAATACTAAAAATAATTTTGTTTTTAACCTTGTTTAAATAAACGATAATTTTTCCGTTTTCGTCGGCATACTTAACAGCGTTGTCAAGCAAAATGTTTACAAGCATTTTAACTGAATTTTTATCAGTATTAACTTTTATGTCAGGAGAAACCATGTATTCAATGGTTTTGCCATTCTCATAAACCATTGCTTCAAAGGGAAGTGCACACTCTAATATTACGTCTGAAAGGTTGAAGTTTTCTTTGTGAATGGTAATTTTGCCTTCATCTAACTTTGCGAGAGATAACATGTCGGTAATCAAAACGTTCATTCTCGACGTTTGTGCCTTAACGTTGTCTATCCACTTGTTGTTCTCGTCTTTTGAAGCGATAACGTCAACGCTCGCGTTTATAATAGAAAGCGGAGTTTTGAGTTCGTGACTTGCGTCCGAGACAAACTGTTTTTGTCTTTGGAAGTTATCTACGATAGGCTTAAATACGATTGAAGAAAGCCATAAAAGAAGTAGGACAAGTAATACGTATAAGATTGATAAGAATATTAACGCTTTAATTATGTTAGAATGATAAACTTCCAAAATAGGGGTAGCATCCACCGCGTAAACCATATAAACGTCAGCAGAGATTTTAACCGAAAAGTAAACGTTGTCTACGTTACCCGTGGTAGAAGTTTCGCACTCTTTTGCTATTTTGTTTATAAGACTTTGTAGGTTTATGCCTTCAAAATGGTGTTTGTCGTAAACACATTCGTTGATAAATGGCGTTTTGTCGTTGGGCGACATTGTATATTGTGCAAATAAACTACCGGGAGTTGGGTTATCGTGATCATTATCTTCAAAGTATTTTTGCGCATTGTGTAAAGAAATAGAAATTGAGTGGTTAGTTGCCCGTTCTTGAATAATGCACGATGCAATAAAAATAACCGTAATAATCAATAAGACGATTACGGCAGAGTAGATAACGAACTTTTTTTGCGCTGATCTAACCATTTTTTTCTCCTAAGGTGTAACCAACGCCCCTTATTGACTTAATTTCTAAATTAGAGCCAATCGCGGTCAGTTTTCTTCTTATAAATGAAACGTAAACTTCAATGGTATTATATTCTGCTTCGGTATCGTAACCCCAAATTTTCTCAATAAAAACACCTTTGTTTATTATTTTGCCGTGATTAAGGAAAAGCATTTCCAAAATTTGAAATTCTTTTTTTCCAAGAGCAATACGCTTATCGCCCTTAACGAGTTCAAAGGTATCTCGGTCAATTTGAACGTCTAAGCACGAAAGCAAATCGCCCGTAAACTTTTCTTTTCTACGCAAAAGCGCTTTGACTCTTGCAATAAGTTCCTCAGAAGAGAAAGGTTTAGTAATATAATCGTCAGCGCCAAAGTTAAGCCCGTCGATTTTATCTTGTATTTCCGTTTTTGCAGATAGAATAAGCACGGGTGTATCAATTTTATTTTGTCTTAAAATTTTAAGAACTGAAAACCCATCGAGTTTTGGCATCATAACGTCTAAAATAATAAGGTCGTAAATGCCTGTTAAAGCGCAGTCTAAACCTTCTTCGCCGTCGTAAGCGCAGTCCACGTTGTATTTATTCTGTTTTAAGATGGCAGATAGCGCTTCGGTTAAAGCGCGCTCATCGTCAACTAATAAAATTTTCATAATCTTATTGTATCATGCAATTATTGAAATAAACTTAAAAAAATTTTTTAAAAATAAATAGGATTTTCAAGATTATTTCAAGTTTTGTGGGGTATTATAAAATTGCAAAAGGGGAAAACCCTTTATAAAATGCCTACACACTCTCAATAAACTTTTTCCTAGGGTAGGGCGCCGATTTATTCGGCGCTTTGCCTTTTTAAATTTCTACCAAAAAATTAGAGGAGCGGAATAGAAGCGAGATATTTAACGTCTTGTCTATTTTTAGCATCGCCCTCAGCCAAAACGAAAAGTTTTTTATAAACTATACCGCCAGCTTTTTCAACGAGAGCTTCTAATCCTTTAAGACTTTCGCCCGTTGAAACAACGTCGTCAACAATGCCGACTTTCTTGCCTTTCAAAAGGTCAACGTCGTGCTTAGAAAGGAAAAGTTCTTGGTCTTTACCCGTAGTGATAGAACTGCCGTATTTAACGCTTATACCGTCTTGCATATATAGTTTTTTGCTTTTTCTTGCAACCGCATAAAAGGGCATGCCGAGTTCTCTTGCAACTACGTGGCAAAGTTGTAAACCTTTTGATTCAGCGGTAATAACCACCTCGCAACCGTCTGCATACTTAGCGAGTGCCTTTCCGCAATGCTCAGTCATTTCAGTTGCACCGTGTAAGTTAAAGAAAGCGATTTTAACACCGCTTGGAAGGGTAAGAATAGGAAGACTCGCGTCAAAACCTTCTATATCAACTTTGTAAAAATCTTGCATAATATTCTCCTAAAAAATATTCTAAAATATTCTAACATTTTTTTGGCAGTTTGTCCATAGTCAAATCATATATTTAAATTTAAAAGCATAGTTTTTATATAAGGCAAAAGGAGAAATATATGAATTTTTACGACAAACCTATAAATCAAGTTATATCTTCGCTTAATTCTGACCAAAAAAATGGTTTGAGTAGGGAAAGCCTAACCTTAAATTCGCAAAAATACGGATATAACAGTCTATCTAAGGCTAAAAAAACGAGTTTAATAAAAAGGATAGGCAATGCGTTAAAAGAGCCTATGCTTTTAATACTCCTTTTTGGGTTTATGATAGCCTTTGGTGCAAACTTAGGCAAGTTTATTAAGTCTGGCGAGGGCGATTTTATAGAGTGTTTTGGAATACTTTTTGCCGTTATTCTCTCGGTGGGTATAACGCTCGTCATGGAAGGTAGTTCAGAAAAGGCGTTTGCTACGCTTAATAGAGCGTTTGAAAACATTTCAGTCAAAGTAATTCGCCAGGGCGAAATAATAATCGTTGATAAAAAGTTTATAACAGTAGGCGATATCGTAATTATAGAAAGCGGTGATAAAATAATCGCAGACGGTAGATTAATTGAAAGCAACTCTCTCTTATTAGACGAATCGTCTTTGACGGGAGAAAGTCAACCGTGTTCAAAAAACGCAAGCGTTGTGTTAGTTTCGGGAACAACTCTTGCGGAACGAACGAATATGGTATATTCAGGAACTTTTGTCAGCGGTGGAATGGGCAAAATGATTGTAACCGCAGTAGGCGACAATACCGAAATGGGCAAAATCGCAAGCGGAATCTCTACAAAACGTGTAGAGCAGTCGCCCCTACAACACAAACTCTCAAAACTTGGTAGACTTATAACCATAATAGGCGCGGTATGTGCCGTTTTAATATTCATAATATCTACCATTCGACTAATAATGAGTGGAAACGTTACTTTTAACGGGATACAAGACTTATTGCTCTCTTGTATCATTCTAATAATCGCAGCAGTTCCCGAAGGCTTGCCTACGATAGTAGCAGTTTCTCTTGCGCTAAACATGATAAAACTTGCAAAAGAGAACGCGTTAATAAAAAAGATGACGGCAACCGAAACGGCAGGGGCAGTAAGCGTCATATGTTCGGATAAAACAGGCACGCTAACTCAAAACAAAATGACTGTTTCAGGGATATGTTGTAGCGAATACTGCGTTGTTCCAAAACGTCTTGACAACGAGTTTTTGATAATGAATTTTATAATAAACAACTCGGCAGAGATAGTAAAAGAAGGCTCTAAAACAGTTTATAAAGGAAGCGGAACAGAATGCGCCCTAATCAAAGCCGTAGAACAAGTAAAGAGCATACAAAACTATAAGACAATAAGAGAAATTTTCCCCAAAGTTCATTGTATTCCTTTTTCGAGTGAGAGAAAGTGTATGCTGACGTCTATAAGCTATAACGGAGCATACAGAACTTTTTTAAAAGGCTCTCCCGAAAAGGTTTTGTCAATGAGTAACCTAACTGAAAAGCAAAAGAGCAAGATTTTTTCTGAAATTTCCAAACGGCAACTTAACGCAGAGAGAATTTTGTGTTTTGCACACTATGACGGCGAGCAATATCCTAATTCAGACAACGACTTTCAAGGTCAATACGTATACGATGGATTCGTGTGTTTGAAAGATCCCGTTAGAAAGGAAGTAAAAAAGGCAATCAACGATTGTAAACGCGCAGGCATAAAGATAAAAATTTTAACTGGCGATAACGTAGCGACCGCGCTTGCCGTAGCGAGAGAACTTGGTATAGCGTCAGATGAAAACAGCGTTCTTCACGCAAGTGTGATTGAGAGTTTAACGGACGAACAACTAATAAAAATTCTTCCCAAGATTACGGTAATTGCAAGAAGCACCCCTTCAATAAAATTAAGGGTAGTAAAAATCTTAAAGTCTATGGGCGAAGTTGTAGCCGTAACGGGAGATGGAATAAACGATTCACCTGCGATAAAACACGCAGACGTGGGAATCGCTATGGGAATAAGCGGAAGCGACATCACGAAGGAGACGGCGGACGTAGTTTTGCTTGACGACAGTTTTGCGACGGTAGTAAAAACGGTGTCATTTGGCAGAAACGTTTATAGAAACTTACAACGTTTTATAATGTTTCAACTATCCGTCAACTTTTCAGCGCTTGCATTTATAACCGTGTGCGCCATATTAGGCTTACCGTCTCCGTTTAATACGCTTCAACTTCTCTGGATAAACGTAATAATGGACGGACCGCCCGCTCTAACGCTCGGGCTTGAAGTGGCAAATAACAGTTTAATGAATCAACCGCCCGTTCGTAGGTCGAGCAGTATAGTCAACAAGAAAATGCTTTTTAGAATTGCTTTTAACGGCATATTTATAGGCGGAATAATGCTTGCGCAAACGCTTACAAACTTTTTGGGAGCAAACTTTTCTGAAAGGTCTTCGTGTATGTTCACGTTATTTATCTTGTTTCAACTATTTAATGCTTTCAACAGTAAAGAACTTGGTGCGGAAAGCATATTTAAGAGCGTAGGTAAAAACAAGGTTATGTTATGGACTTTTGGCGGAGTGTTTTTGCTTCACGTAATAATAGTAACTTTCTTTTATCCGCTATTCTCAATATCGCCAATGAGTATAACCTTGTGGATAAAATGCGTGATAATCGCTTCTTCAATAATATGGGTAGTAGAAGCATACAAACTCGTTTATAGAAAGATAAAGAAAGGTGGTAGCGATGAAAAGCGAGATAATAAAACTTTTATCTTCAAAAATCGACTGCAAAATTCCATGCGTAGAGTAAATAAAAAGCAAAAGGAAGCGTAAACTAATTTGTATGGCAAGAATAGAAATATCCGAAAATCTCGTTCACGGAGACAACTTGTATTACGTTCAAAACTCGTTAGGGGAAATATTTACGCATGCGGACTGTTCTTTGCAAAACGTGTCGTGTAAAGATAGAGTAAGTCTAATAGTGAACTGTCCCGAATACTATTCAGATATAGTTAGAACGGAGATATGTGATAAGGTAGCCGAAATAGTGGCTATAAAATATAAATACGACTTTTTTAAGGGAAACATCAAAGTCGGCGGTCTTTCAGAGCAAGAAAAAGAACTGCTTTTAGTAAGTTTAATCGCCGCCGACCTTGAAGAGGATAAAAAATATTGTTTTGATAGATTTAAGGGCAGTAGTAGGATTGCAATAGACGGGGTATACAATTTTAGGTTGCAACTGTTAAAAAGAAAATGGCAAGAAGTTGTGGGATATATCCCAGGTTGTTTTTTTAGCGAACAAGTCAAGGATTTTGTAACGTATCTATTAGAACAACGAAAAAAACGAGTTTACGTAGATAACGGAAAAATTTACGATGCGCATTATAGACGGCTAAAACGAACAAACCTAATAGATTATCAAGGACTTAATATCGTTAGAGAAATAATACTTAGTAACTGTGGTGAAGTAGAGATAAGCGGAAGCATTCCCGAAGAAGACGAAAAGTATCTAAAAGAGTTTTATGGAAGCAAAATAATTTTTTCTACGGGATATTTCAACTAAATGGTTGACAAAAGTGATAGAAAGGGGTTAAAATGAAAACAAGATAAAAAGCCGATAAGTGCGGACAAGTAGAATCTCAGGCGTTTTTCAGAGAGCGGGCGGCGGTGTAAAGCCCGTAAACAAGCGAGAATGTCGAAACCACCGTGCATGGCACGTTAGCCGTTTGCGTAAAAACGGAAAGAGTGGCTATAATTAGTTATAGCAATTAAGGTGGAAACGCGGAAAATATTTCGTCCTTAAGGCAAGTGCCTTAAGGATTTTTTTATAGGAGGAAACATATGAAAATCACTTTAAAAGACGGTTCGTTTTTAGAATTTGATAAAGCGATAACCGCAGGTGAAGTTGCAAAATCAATTTCAGAAGGTTTATTTAGAAACGCCGTATGCGCTAAGATTGACGGCGAACTCGTTGACCTTTCTACGGTAATAGAAAACGATTGTCAATTACAAATCGTAACCTTAAAGGATAAAGAAGGTTTACAAGTATATCGTCATACCGCTTCGCACGTTCTCGCGCAAGCAGTTAAGAGCATATTCCCAACGAGCAAACTTGCAATAGGCCCTACAATTGACAATGGCTTTTACTATGATATCGAATTTAAAACGCCTATCAGCAGAGACGATTTAGTTAAAATCGAAAAGGAAATGCAAGCGATAATTAAGAGCGATTTACCTATCGAAAGATTTGTTTATAGCAAAAAGGACGCTCTTAAAATCTTAAAAGACTTCTCAGAACCTTATAAAGTAGAACTCGTAAACGACTTGCCTGCAGGAAGCACTATTTCATTCTATAAACAAGGCGCGTTTATGGATTTATGTCGTGGTCCACACCTTCCATCAACAGGCAAAATTAAAGCCTTTAAGTTAACAAGCATTACAGGTGCATACTGGAAGGGCGACGAAAAGAACAAAATGCTTACCCGTATTTACGGCACGGCTTTTGAGAAAAAAAGCGAGTTAGAAGAATACTTAACTGCTTTAGAAGAAGCTAAGAAGCGCGACCATAACAAACTCGGTAGAGATTTAGGAATATTCATGACCGAAGAAGTAGTAGGTCAAGGCTTGCCATTATTGATGCCAAAAGGCGCTAAGATATTACAAATTTTGGAGCGCTTTGTTGAAGACGAAGAAGAAAAGCGCGGTTTCATGATTACCAAAACGCCTTATATGGCAAAGAACGACTTATACCGCATTTCAGGACACTGGGACCACTATAGAGATAAGATGTTTATCTTAGGCGATGAAAATTCACCCGAAGCAATGGCTCTCCGCCCAATGACTTGTCCTTTCCAATATCAAATTTATAAGAACGGCTTAAAGAGTTATAGAGATTTACCTGTTAGATACAGCGAAACTGCAACCTTATTTAGAAAGGAAGCAAGTGGCGAAATGCACGGACTTATTCGTGTTCGTCAGTTTACCTTGTCTGACGGTCACTTAATTTGTCGTCCCGACCAAGTAGAAGAAGAATTCAAGCGTTGCTTAGACCTTTCTTACTATATTTTAGAATGTTTAGGTATGAAAGACGACGTAACCTTCCGTTTCAGTAAACGTGGGGTAGCAAATAAGAGCAAGTATATCGATAACGATCAGGCTTGGAACGAAACCGAAGCACTTATGAAAAAGATTTTAGACGGCTTGGGAATCGACTACGTTGAAGCAGACGACGAAGCCGCTTTCTATGGACCAAAACTCGACGTTCAAAGTAAAAACGTATACGGCAAGGAAGACACCATTATTACCTTGCAATTAGACTTTGCAGCAGCGCATAGCTTTGATATGACTTATATCGATGAAAACGGCAACAAAGCATATCCATTCGTAATTCACAGAAGTTCAATCGGTTGCTATGAAAGAACACTTGCAATGCTTATCGAAAAGTATGCAGGCGCATTCCCATTCTGGATTTGTCCAGTTCAAGTTAAAGTTTTAGCATTAACCGAAAGAACTGCAGAATACGCTAAGCAAGTTGCAGAAAAACTTGTAGCAAACGGCATTCGTGCAGAAGCAGATATTAGAAACGAAAAACTCGGCTATAAGATAAGAGAAGCGCAACTCGAAAAAGTTCCTTATATGTTCATAGTTGGCGATAAAGAACAAGAAGAGAATATGGTTTCCGTTCGTAGCCGTAAGAATGGCGACATGGGCTCAATGAGTTTTGAAGACATTTGCGCAGAGCTCGTTGAAGAAGACAGAACAAAAAGGGTATAATTCTTAGATAAACAAAAAAGCGAAGTTCACCTTCGCTTTTTTGTTTTATACTGCTTTTTTCTTGTAAATTCTAACAGCGAGTGCCGTCATGTCATCGGCTGGTTTGTCATGGTTTAATTCCTTGGCTTTTACAACTATTCCGTCTGCTAAACTTTGTGGGTTAAGGGCAGGCACGCTTCGTAGATAATCGATGATTTCATTAGAAGAACCAAAAGCGTCGGATATTCCATCAGTCACGAATAAAAGGGTGCTTTCCTCTTTTAATTCAGTCTGGCAAACGGACGGTTTAAGTTCTTCTAAAATGCCGAGAGGCAATGTGTTCCCTTCAATAATTTTAATACCGTTTTCGCTTATTATAAAGCCGTAAGGCGAGCCGTATTTAATAAAGTCTGCCTTGCAAGTTCTTAAATCAACCACCGATATATCGAGAGCGGTAAAACATTCTTCGGTATTGATAGAGAGAATTTTGTTTACCGTATTAAGAATTAAATCACCCGAAAGCCCTGCCTTATAAAAACTCTCGATAAGCGAAAGGGCAGTAGAACTTACTTTTTCAGCATTTTCACCGCTTCCCATACCGTCGGAAAGTGCGACTAAGAACTTGTCGTCAGATAATTTCATAACGCTATGCGTATCTCCGCTTTTATTTGAGCCGTCTTTAACCACGTTGGCAACGCCGAAAACTGCGTCAAAGGGCGCTTGCCTTTTAAATACTAAATATACTTTGTCTTCACTTATATCGTTTTTGTCGCATAAAATCATATCAGTTCCAAGCGTTTTGCTGACAAGTTTTTGAAGTGCAAAAACAGAGTATTCTTTCATTGCTAAAATCATACTTACTGAAAGCCTTTCACCCTCTCCGTAAATAAGCAATTCACTTGCGATAAAACCTGCCTTAAAAAGGTTTTCAGTTAAAACCTTTTCGTATTTGCTTTGAAATGTTAAAAGCGTTCCCGACTCTAATGCAAGCCCCCTTAAAATTTCCGCAACACCTTGCGCTTCTTCTGCGAGCAATTCTCTGCCAATGCTTGCATTTTTCTTTTCTAAACAGTAATTTCTATAACCTGCGAGCAGTTTATTAAGCGAATATAATAATTCTGACGGGTTTGCGCAAGTATCACCTAAATTTTTGGGTAAATCTATAAGCGAAAGTTTACCTTTTGCAAAGCCGATATCAATCATCTTTTCAACACTTTCGTTTCTCGCTTTTTTATTTTTTATACAAAGTTTATTCTTATCACATCTTTCACAAACGTCTTCGAGCGTTTGTTTTAATATAATTCTTTTTGACGTTTCAGTCGTGTTTTCACTTTTGTTAAAAGCATTAAAAGTAGCCTTTATCTCAGTAAAAACCCCCGACAGTTCGTAAAGACGGTTAGAAAGCATAAGTTTGTTACGGTTAATCGTCTGTCTTACGAGTTGTTTTTCCTTGAAGAAATCTAATCTGTCTTTGACTCCGCTTATAAGTTTCGTGGGGATAATACAAAATATAACAGCGCCTATTAGGACGGGCAAAAAGTCAGCCAAAAAGTAGGAATTGTATGCTGAAAAAATAAGTTGGATAAGTAAATCGCAAAGGGGAAGTGTAAACGCACCTGCAAACCTATTTAATGGCATAACCGCATTAGTCGCAAGCCCCCAAATCAAGAAAACCGAAACGAGAGAAATATTCCCATAATAAAGCGAAAGGCTTGCACCAACCACACCACAAAGTAGCGTTCCTTTTCCGATAGAGAAAAAATAGCACGAAAGCAGAGCAACGACAGCGCAAACACCCTTCCAAAAGAGCGGGGAAATAAAGTTGCTTATTCCAACTCCTAAAACAATGACAAGGGTGATTAAACACGCACTTTCGTCATAGCCGAATTTATACTTTAATCGTTTATTGATAACGGCGTTTCCGCCAACCCAAAAAAGTAGGCATAGTAGGGCGGAAAGTCCACAAACAATGATGCGTTGTTCTAAAGAGATAAAAGTGTTCCCATCGCCTAAAAACACGTAGCCAATAAGTCCAACGGCGTTAAACGAGCAAAATGAAAGTCCGTTACTTCTTTTTCCTCTTTTATAAATTAAGGCAAGCATCATGTTAAATGCACACGTTATTGCCATAGATGGCAAAATACCAACGTTACCAAGCGCAATAAAATTAAGCAAGAATAAGATTGGGGTTAAAATTATCGAACTACCGACCGATAGTGCAAAAGTTAGAAGCGATGCTGAGTATGGCATAACTAAGCCGTCTAACTTACTAAAAGATAAAAAACCGAAAAATAAAAATCCATATATAATAAATGCGGTAAAGTTAAAGTTTTTCCTTATGGTTTTCACGTTAATTCTCCGTTAAACTATTTATTCTTTCATTATATAAACAAGGTGGCTAAAAAAATTGAGCAAAAAACGGATAAGTGGGCGAAAAAAAACGATTTAATCGATAAATAATCACAGTTAAATAAAACTAATAATATTTATAAACAAAACTTTTGAAAACACCTTTGCATTTTTTGCGTATTTATAGTAAAATAATAATAACTTATAAAGGCGGATAATATCATGATTAAAGTTGGCATAGTAGGATACGGCAATTTAGGAAAGGGCGTAAGCATTGCTCTTTCAAAAGCAAGCGATATGGAGTGTGTTGGTATATTTACAAGAAGAGAGCCTTCTTCAATAACTCCCGAAATACCACTTCCCGTGTATTCAATGGATAAATTAATGGACTTTAAGGGAAGCATAGACGTGTTGCTACTTTGTGGCGGTTCGGCTACCGACCTTCCAAACAATACGGCAGGGATATTAAAAGACTTCAACACGGTTGACTCTTTTGATACACATGCTAAAATTCCCGAATACTTTGAAAAACTTGACAAGGTTGCTAAGGAGAACGGCACCCTTTCCGCAATCAGTATCGGTTGGGACCCTGGTCTATTTTCCATAGCTCGCGCGCTTTTTGGTGCAGTTTTGCCAGACGGTAAAGATTACACGTTTTGGGGTAAAGGCGTTTCCCAAGGTCATAGCGACGCTATCCGTAGAATTGACGGTGTAAAAAACGCTATTCAATATACTATTCCTATTGAAGACGCGCTAATAAAAGTTCGCTCGGGAGAAAACCCCGATTTATCAGTTGGCGAAAAGCATTATAGGGAATGCTTTGTTGCAATAGAAGACGGTGCTGATAAAGAGAAAATTGAAAAACAAATAGTAACCATGCCAAATTACTTTGCGGATTATAAAACGGTGGTGCATTTTGTTTCTGAAGAAGAAGTTAAGAAAATGCAACAAAAACTTGCTCACGGTGGCTTTGTAATTAGGTCAGGAAGCACTTCTGAAAATATAAACGACATTTTAGAATTTTCCTTAAAATTAGATTCTAATCCACAATTTACCGCAAGCGTTTTAGTTGCTTATGCAAGGGCGGTTGCAAGATTAAAAGACGAAGGAAAAACAGGTTGCGTAACCGTGTTTGATATTCCACTAAAATACCTTTCACCACTTTCAGAAGATGAAATGAGAAAGCATTTGTTATAAACGGAGTAGTATATGAAAAAATTAAAGCCGAGAAAAATTTTATTTAGAGCATTTGCCTTGACTTTAACTTTTATAATGCTTATAGCGTCAAGTGGTTGCTCTATTATAGAAGATATTTTAGGACCTGGACACGAACATTCATACGTTCAAAAATACAATACTGCAGAACATTGGCAAGAATGTGAGTGTGGAGAGAAAAAAGACGTTCAATCCCACGTTTGGAATAATGGTGAAATAACTACACAGCCAACGTATGATACCGTTGGCGAAAAGACCTTTACGTGTGTCTGCGGTGCAACAAAAAAAGAAGAAGTGCCAAAACTTTTGCCTTCTACGGGCGAGTTTGCAATTCACTTTATGACGCTTGGCAACGACTATGCAGGCGATAGTATCTACATAAAAGCAGGGGATAAAGATATTTTAATCGACGGTGGAAGTGAAGCAAATAGCGTAGACGACATAACCAATTACGTTGACCAATACGTAACCGACGGAAAGATAGAATACGTTATAGTAACTCATGCCGACCAAGACCATATTGCATGCTTTGGCATAACCGACGGAAGTTTATTCGACTATTATGAATGTGGAGTTATAATCGACTTTCCGCTTAGTAATAAATCAACGCAAGTATACAATAGATATCAAAACGAGCGCGCAGACGAAGTAGAGAACGGTGCAAAGCATTTTACCGCCTTAGAGTGCTATAACGAGAGTAAAGAAGGCGCTCAACGTGTTTATGAACTATCTGACGGAATAAGTATGGAAATACTTTATAACTACTACTATGAAAACCAGTCGAGCGACGAAAACAACTATTCTGTATGCGTTCAGTTTATACACGGTAGTAGAAATTTCCTTTTTACGGGCGACCTTGAAAAAGAAGGAGAAGAATATCTTGTTGAGTATAACGATTTAGAAGAAATGGACTTTTACAAGGCGGGACATCACGGTTCTAAAACTTCTTCAAACGACTGTTTGTTAGATATTATAAAGCCAAAACTATGTGTTGTAACTTGCTCTTGCGGAACTGACGAATATACCGATATAGTTGCAAATCAATTCCCAACTCAAGCGTTTATAGACAGAATAAGCAAGCACACCGATAAAGTTTATATACCCACAATGGGAGATAACGAATTTACGGGTGGTGAAGAATTTATCGATATGAACGGCGACATAATCATCTCGTCAACTGAAAGCGGAATAGAAGTAATCTGTTCTAATAATTCTACTTTGCTTAAAGATACCGAATGGTTTAAGGCGGAAAGAACTTGTCCACAAAACTGGCTAAGTGATTAAGCAAAATCGTTGTTTAATTAAACTCAAAAAAGGATGCAAGCGCATCCTTTTTCTTTTTGCAAAAGAATAAAACCCTAAAAAGCATAAATACTATAAGCGGAGGATTTTATGCAAGATTCGGGACTTGTTCGTAGAGTAGACGACTTAGGAAGATTAGTTATACCAAAAGAGTTGAGAAAAACACTTAGGATAAAGAGCGGAGACGCTATTCAAATAAGTAAAGACGGGGATAATTTGTTGCTTAGAAAATATAGTCCCACACAAGGCATAATGGCAACCGTTCAAAGTGTTGCCGACAGTATTTTTGAATCGACTGGCAAAACTTGCATGATAACCGATACCGATAGGGTAATTTGTTCGTCAAATAAAAACAGCGGGGAAGAAAAGTGTTTGTTAAACGCTTATGCCATGAAAGTTATGAATGACAGAAAACCTGTTTTTATTTCTAAAAACCAAGGTGAAATTCCTTTTATATATACAGGCGAGAATATAGAACAAATAAATAGCAGGATAATATTTCCATATGTAAAAGACGGGGATTGTTTTGGGCTGATAGTATTGTCGGGCGAAAACGTTTCTAATACGGAACAAGAAAAGAGCATATTGACGTTTGGTGCAAGCCTTTTGTCTAAATGTATATGAATACTTTTACATATGTTCAAACGGTCAAAAGACGGCATAATTAAAAGCGCGTTTACACTCGGTATTGGAATAGTTGTTTCAAAACTTCTTGGCGCTTTATACCGAATACCACTTACTAACCTAATAGGCGGAGCAGGATTAGGACTTTACCAAATGGTTTTTCCTGTGTATGCGTTACTTCTTGACTTTTCAGGAGCGGGCGCGCCAGGTGCATTGTCAAAATTAATTTCTTCAGAGAAACAAGATAAAGAGCGCAATGCTTTTAACTATCTTTCAACGGCGTGTATATTGCTTACTGTCTTAGGCTTGTTTTTTACTATACTTTTGCTTTCGTTTGCTAAACCACTTTCCATTTTTCAAGGAAACGGCAAAGCCTTCTCAGGATATTTATGTTTAGCGCCTGCTGTAAGCATAGTCTGTTTAATCTCTTGTTTTAGAGGGTATTTTCAAGGACTAATGGACATGACTCCCGTGAGTATATCCCAAGTGGTGGAACAAGTTATAAAACTGATTTTAGGGCTTTTATTTGCAAAACTTTTCATGCCGAACGTTGCCTTAGCCGTAGCAGGAGCAACGCTTGCGATAACTTTATCAGAATTGATTGCGCTACTTCAATTATTTATTGCTTTTAAAAGGCGTAAAAACAAACTATCTTTAAAGTTTGCGTTCGAAAAAAAAGGTTTTGTTTATAGAAGCAAAAAGATTGTAAAATACGCATTCCCAATAATAGTTGTGGGACTAATGATACCCCTATCTCACGTGATAGACAGTTTCATAATTTTAAAAATTTTAGGTTCTTACCGAAATGACGCCACTACTTTGTATGGGATACTTTCAGGAGCGGTGCATACTGTGATAAATTTACCCGTTTCGGTGTGTTATGCCGTGGCAACCGTTGCTATTCCGTCCGTGTCTTCAGTTTTAGATAGGCAAGCGCAAGAATCGAGAATACAAAAATTGATTGTATTAACTTTGGCGCTTTCTATTCCGTGCGCAATCGCATGTTATATATTCGCGCCCACCGTGATTGGTATTTTATTTAGGTCGTTTTCACCCACAGAAAAAGCCATTTCGGTAGGACTACTTAGAACGTGTTCGCCAATAGTAGTTTTGCTTTCAGTTTTGCAAACGCAAAATGCGATACTGATTGCAAAGAATAAATTGTATTTACCGTCTTTAAGTTTACTTTTAGGGCTATTATTAAAAACGGTGGTAAGCATTATTCTGTTAAAAAACCCCGAATTTAACATTTACGGTGGGGCAATCGGTTCAATCGCTTGCTATTTTCTCTCGTGTTTGGTAAACTTGTTTATGATATTTACAGTTAAGGTGAAAAATGATTACCAAACCTTTGCAAGTAGGCAACGTTCAACTCAATAACAACGTTTTTTTAGCGCCCATGGCAGGATATACAGACTATCCGTTTCGTCACGTGGCGCTTAAATGCGGTTACGGGTTAGCGTTTACCGAACTCGTAAGTGCAAAAGGTTTAATCTACGGCGGTAGAGCCAACGAAGAACTTGTTTTTTGCGGGCATGACATCGATAAAACAGCCGTGCAAATTTTTGGTTCTGATCCGCTTAGTATGAGACAGGCTTGCGAGTGTGAATTGTTAAAAGATTTCAAAATTGTGGATATCAATATGGGATGCCCTGTGCCTAAAGTTTTCAAAAACGGTGACGGGAGCGCGCTACTTACCGATATACATAAAGCTGAAAGCGTTGTTAAAGAGTGTGTAAAAAGTGGAAAGATTATAACCGTTAAAATTAGAACGGGACTAAAAACGGGGGATGATATTGCTACCGAATATTCAAAAATGGCAGAAGAAGGCGGTGCAAAACTTATAACCATTCACGGCAGGGTAAGGGAAAGTTATTATTCAGGAGAGCCAGATTACAACGCTATATATAAGGCAAAAAAGTCGGTGAGTATTCCTGTTATTGCAAACGGTGGTATTTGGACTGAGCAAGATGCCGACAATATGATAAATAACACGGGTGCTGACGGAATAATGCTTGCTCGTGGCGGTATAGCAGATCCATTCTTAGTTAGTAAGTTAACAAACACGCCTAATCCGTGCTCATTAAAAGAGTTTATAATAGAACATACCAAACAAATAGAACAATACTACGCTCCGCGTAGGGCGGTTTTGGAGTTCCGTAAGTTTATTTCATATTACCTAAAAGGACTTTTAGGGGTAAAGGAAGCAAAACTTGCTATTTATTCCAAAGAAGATTTTGATAGAGTAAGAGAGATAATTAACGATATTCTTTAACAAAATAAGACTTCTCAAAATAGAATGATATATAATGCCTTTTTGGGGAGTTTTGTATGAATTTATGTTTTGTAACCGAGCCGTCCTTAAACAACGTTTGGCAAGAGAGATTGTCGGAGATAAGCCGTCAAGACGTCGTTGTGTTTGGTTTCAATGGATTAGGGTTGGTCAGTTATAAAAAGGAATTGTCAGGAGAGACAGAATATTTTCACGACGTAGCAAAACTATCCAAACAGTTATCTTCGGTAGTTATAAGCGGTTGCGATACTGATACGTATGGGATTTTTCGCCATTCGGTCGTAATAGCCGAAAAAGGCAAAATTTTAGGTGTTAGTGACATGGCTCACTCGGTAGACGAAAGCGAGTTTGTGCCAGGTGGAAACTATCGCGTCTTTGAAACGAGCGTTTGTAAGATAGGGATAATTGTTAAAGAAGATTTGTTTTTCCCCGAAGCGTCTTCAGTATTATCATTGTGTGATGCAGATATTATAATTTGCATAGACGAAAAGCAAGAAAACTCCATGTCGCAAGTAATGCTTAGAGCAAGCGCGTTTAGTAACGGAGTGCCTATGGCGTTGTGTGCAAGGGGATATTCGGCGGCGGTAGATATAAAAGGCAACGTCATATCTGCAAGCAGTGCGGATATATTTAAAGTAAAAATAAGTTTAGAAAGAGATTATCATAACGTAGGACTAAAAAGACGCGGTTTATACCGTGACTACGGCCCTAATTACTAAGGAGAAAACATGGCTTTTAACGTAGTTTTAGTAGAACCGGAAATTCCGCAAAACGCGGGCAATATTGCAAGAACTTGTGCCGTTACGGGCGCAAAACTTCACTTGGTTCGTCCACTTGGGTTTGAAGTGTCGGACAAACACTTGAAAAGAGCAGGACTTGATTATTGGCATTTTTTGGATATAACCTATTACGACAGCATTGAAGAAGTAATGGAAAAACACTACAACGGGAGCAATTTTTGGTTTTTCTCAACAAAGGCAAAGCATATTCATTCGGACGTGCAGTATAAAGACGGAGATTTTTTGGTTTTTGGAAAGGAAACCAAAGGTCTTCCCGAATCTCTCTTGGAAAAGCATTACGATGAGTGCGTTCGTCTTCCGATGATGAATGAAACGCGTTCGCTAAACCTATCGAACTCAGTATGCGTTGGGGTTTACGAAGGACATAGACAACTTGGTTATCCGGGGTTGAAAACACAAGGCGAAATACCTAAAAAGTAGACAAGATAGAGTAAAATAATTCTCTCAGTTATAAATAATTCATATATCCGCCAGCGATATTTTACCACCCTAAAAGTTGACAGGGCAAAAAACAATTTGGTAAAATTTATTTGTAAATCGCTAAAGGCGGATATTTTACTAAGGAGATTTTATGCTTTACGTAAACTTATTTTTCATGTTTGGCGGTGTAGTAGCCATGATGTTCGGTATGAAAGTCATGGGTGCTGGCTTGGAAAAATTTGCGGGTGGAAGAATGAAAGCCATGCTCGGTAAGGCCACATCAAACAGGTTTGCTGGCGTAGGCGTAGGCTTGGCAGTTACAAGCATAATTCAAAGTTCTACGGCAACCACGGTCATGCTCGTTGGTTTTGTTAATATAGGGCTTATGAACTTGGTGCAAGCA
The DNA here is from genome assembly GCA_017501885.1 of Clostridia bacterium. Classification (GTDB taxonomy): domain Bacteria; phylum Bacillota; class Clostridia; order Christensenellales; family Borkfalkiaceae; genus UBA1259. The sequence continues at coordinate 19,167 of JAFVWA010000143.1, forward strand.
ACCAACGTAATTATGGGTGCTAACATCGGAACAACGGTCACCGCGCATATCGTATCTCTCTCTGGCGTTGGCAATATCGACATCGGTGCAATAGCAGCCTTTATCGGTTTTATTGGAATAATGATGTCTATGCTTATTAAAAATGAAAAAGTTGTTAACATAGGCAACATACTCGCAGGATTAGGTCTTATTTTCGTAGGGTTAGAATTTATATCCATATACGCCAAGAAAATAATGTTTACCGAAAGCGGAGCGCCTTATCCCATTGTTGAAAATTTATTTCAAAACGCGCATTCGCCATTGCTTCTAATTCTTATCGGAATAGTAATTACTGCGCTTGTTCACAGCTCTTCAACCATAACGAGTTTGATGGTAGTTTTAGCAAGTATAAGGGTATTATCGTTTGAAAACGCATTGTTTTTAGCGCTCGGCTCAAATATAGGAACTTGTGTTACTTCGATAATGTCTTCTATAGGCACTTGCACAAACGCAAAAAGAACGGCAGTCGTTCACTTGTTATTCAATTTCTTAGGTTGTGTGATTTTCTTGGTTCCGCTATGGATTTTAAGCGACGAAGTAACCGATTTTTTTGCAAAAATTTCAGGAGATGTTGGTCAGCAAATAGCAATATTCCACACATTATTTAACGTTATAACTACCGCATTATTGTTACCTTTTACTAAATATATTGTAAAACTGTCTTCTTTGATTGTTCCCGAAAGCAAAAAGCAAGAAGAAGAGCAAATGAAATTTGCTTATCTTGACAACAACCTTTTGGAAACTCCTGCAATTGCAGTAGGTAACATAAGAAAGGAAATCGTTCGCATGAGTGTTTTTGCAAAGGAAAACCTAAATTATGCAATGGAAATGCTTCTTGATGAAAATAAGGATAACACCGAAATTATCAACAAGAACGAAAAGATGCTTAACTTCCTTAACCGTAACATGACGGCATATATGACCAAGGTTATGAGTAAGGCTCTTTCAGTTGAAGATGATAAAAAGATAGGTTCATATTTCCACGTTGTATCCGACCTTGAAAGGGTAGGCGACTATTCTGAAAATATAATGGAATATGCGTTTAAGCTTCGCGAGGAAGAATTGTCTTTCTCTAAAGACGCCGTATCAGAACTTGAAAACGTTTTATCAACCCTTAACAAGTTGTTTGACGTTACTATGGAAGCATTTGATAAGAGAGACGTGACCTTGCTTGATAGTGCGGCAGAACTTGAAGAACAAGTTGACGAACTTACGAAAGACTTAGAAATAAAACACATAGAAAGAGTAAAGTTTGGCCGTTGCGCAGCCCAAGTAGGCTCTGTATACTTGCAGACTGTTTCTAACTTAGAAAGAGTTGGTGACCACGTAAATAACGTTGCTTTTAGCATTACGCATTATAGAAAAATCAAAAAAACCGTTACGAGTAAAATATAATATATATTTAAGTTGACTAATCCGCCGTAAATGTTTGACAAACGGCGGATTTCTTTATATAATACCTTTAAGATTAAAAAATGGGATTTTGTGGAATTTTCCGCTGTCCGGAGGTTATTTTATGAATAAAAAATCTATTAAAGACGTAGCAGTTACGGGAAAGAGATGTCTTGTAAGAGTAGACTTCAACGTTCCTATGAAAGACGGTAAGATTACCGACGAAACACGTATAAACGGCGCGCTTCCTACTATCAAGTATCTTATTGATAACGGCGCAAAAGTTATTTTGTGTTCACACAAGGGTAAACCCCACAACGTTTTAACTGAAGGCTTTGGTCTTACAAAGAAAGAAAAGAAGGCAGTAGAAGCTCTTCCTGTAGAACAACAAGCAGAAGCAAAAGCAGAATATCTTAAAAAAGCAATTAAGGACAAGGAAAAATATTCTCTCCGTCCTGTTGCAACAAGACTTTCTGAACTCCTTGGCAAAGAAGTTGTTTTCGCTACCGACGTAGTAGGTGAAAGTGCAGATGCAGCAGTTGCAGGTTTAAAAGACGGTGACGTTTGTCTTTTAGAAAACACTAGATTTATGGCTGGCGAAGAAAAGAGAGACGAAGCACTTTGTAAAAAACTTGCATCATACTGTGATATTTACGTGAACGATGCGTTCGGAACGGCTCACCGTTCACACGCTACTACCGCGGCTATCGCTGAATACGGTTTTGTTGATACTGCAGTTTGTGGTTTCCTTATTGAAAAAGAACTTGCAGTTATGGCAGACGCATTAGAAAACCCAGTTCGTCCTTTCGTTGCTGTTTTAGGCGGTGCAAAAGTTGCTGATAAATTAAAGGTTATTTCAAATCTCTTAGAAAAATGCGATACGCTTATCATTGGCGGTGGTATGGCATACACTTTCTTAAAGGCTAAGGGTTTTGAAGTTGGCGCATCACTCGTTGACGACGAACAAATTGATTACTGTAACCAAATGATGGCAAAGGCAAAAGAATTAGGTAAGAAGCTTCTTCTTCCTGTTGATACCGTTATTGCTAAATCATTCCCAAATCCAATCGATGCAGAAATCGAAGTTAGTGAATGCGGTGCAGAAGCAATCCCTGCAGATATGATGGGACTTGATATCGGTTCTAAAACTGCTGAACTTTACGCAAACGAAGTAAAGGGTGCAAAAACCGTTATTTGGAACGGACCGATGGGCGTATTTGAAAACCCAACTCTTGCAAAAGGCACTATTGCAGTTGCAAAAGCGCTTGCAGAAGCTGAAGGCACGACAATTATTGGTGGTGGCGATTCTGCAGCAGCAGTAACTACCTTAGGTTTTGCAGATAAAATGACACACATTTCTACTGGTGGCGGTGCTTCGTTAGAATTATTCGAAGGCAAAAAGCTTCCTGGTATCGAATGCTTAAATAATAAATAATCCCTACGGATTTTTATATTAACAAACACACAAAAGGAGATTATTATGAGAAAACCAATCATTGCAGGAAACTGGAAAATGAACAAAACGGCAAAAGAAGCCGTAGAACTTATTGACGCTTTGAAACCATTAGTTGCAAAGTCAAAGCCTGAAGTTGTAGTATGTGTTCCATACACCGATTTATGGGCAGTTGCTGATGCAATAAAGGGTAGCAAGATTAAACTTGGCGCTGAAAACGTAGCATGGGCAGATAACGGTGCGTTTACCGGTGAAATTTCCGCAGATATGCTTAAAGAAATCGGCGTTGAATACGTAATTATCGGACACAGTGAAAGAAGACAATACTTTGGCGAAACTGATGAAAGCGTAAACGCAAGATTAAAGCAAGCGTTAAAGAAAGAGTTAAAACCTATCGTTTGTGTTGGTGAAACTCTTACTGAAAGAGAAAAGAATAAGACTAAGAGAGTATTGAAGAAACAAGTTCTCGAAGGTTTTAAGGATATTACCGCAGAAGACTTTGCAAATATCGTTATCGCATACGAACCTGTTTGGGCAATCGGCACGGGCAAAACTGCAACAGCTGAAGACGCTAACAAAACTATCGGTTACATCAGAAGTCTTGTTAAGAAGACTTGGGGTGCTGAAGTTGCTAAGGCTCTCCGTATTCAATACGGTGGAAGCATGAAGCCAGGCAATGCAAAAGAACTTATGGCAATGCGTAACATCGACGGTGGTTTAATCGGCGGTGCAGCATTAAAAGCAGAAGATTTTGCAGGCATCGTAAACTACAAAGGTTAATATCTAAAAGCCCGAAATTTTTCGGGCTTTTTTGTTTTAAATAAATCTTTAAAATTTTATTTTTCACAAAGATTAAGCCTACTATTAAAAGGCAAACGTTTTGTGCAATTTAAAAATATATAATTATAATAAATTATTTAAAATAGACCATAATAAATAATTGACTTTTGTCGAATATTTTGTTAAAATTCTAATATCATAAACAAGGTGTTCCCATTCGTGATTTTTTTGTGGATGGAAACTTGTATAATGGCACACTAATTTTTAATTTTATTCAGGTGTGCTTTTGTTGTTTATTAAGGAGGCTTATTTTGAAAAAGGTCGGATTAGTAATGGGTAGTGATAGTGACCTTCCGATAGTTCAAAAGGCGATAAACGTTCTTAAAGAACTTGAAATCCCTTATGAAGCGCACATTTATTCTGCTCACCGCACCCCAAAGCAGGCGAGTGAATGGACAAGCTCTGCTATGGATAACGGCTTTGGCGCAATAATCGCTTTTGCTGGCATGGCTGCTCATCTTGCAGGCGCAATCGCTGCAAATACAACCCTTCCAGTTATAGGCGTTCCTTGTAAATCGTCTAACCTCGATGGCTTAGACGCGCTTCTTTCGACCGTTCAAATGCCAACGGGCATACCGGTTGCAACCGTTGCAATAAACGGCGGTGCTAACGCAGCTTTACTCGCTGCGCAAATAATCGCGCTCTCAGACGCAACGCTTTCTCAAAAGTTAAAGCAAAAAAGAGCAGACGACGCTGAAAAAGTATTAAAAAAAGACGCAGAATTACTTAAAGGGATTTAAGCACCCTTTACAGGGACGACTGCGTCTTTGTTAATTATAAAAAATTTTTCAATTTTAATTATAAAGGAGATTAAAATTATGCAAAAACTTGTTTACACAGGAAAGACCAAAAACGTTTATGAACTTGAAAATGGTAACTACCTTTTAAAGTTTAAAGATGACTGCACGGGAAAAGACGGTGTGTTTGACCCAGGCGAAAACTCGGTAGGTTTAACCATTGAAGGAGTAGGCGACGTAAATCTTCGTATGTCCATTTACTTCTTTGAAAAAATCAACCAAGCAGGCATCAAAACCCACTACGTAAGCGCAGACCTCAAAGATACTACCATGGAAGTTTTACCTGCTAAACCTTTTGGAAAAGGTTTAGAAGTTATTTGTAGATACAAAGCAGTTGGCAGTTTCTATCGTCGTTACAGCGACTATATTGAAGAAGGTGCAGACCTTCCTGCATACGTTGAAACCACGTTTAAGAACGACGAAAAGGGCGATCCATTAGTAACTAAAGATGGTTTAGTTGACCTTGGCGTTATGACGGCAAGCCAATATGACGACGTTAAGGAAATGACTCAAAAGATAACCAAAATCGTTGCAGATGATTTGGCGGAAAAAGGACTCGTTCTTTACGATATAAAATTTGAATTTGGTTATGATAAAGACGGCAACGTTATGCTTATTGACGAAATTGCATCGGGAAACATGCGTGTATATAAAGACGGAAAATATATCGATCCAATGACGTTATCTAAACTTTTCTTTGCAAAATAAAAAACTGAAAATACTGGCAGGAGGTAAATAATGGGAGGCTATTTTGGCTGTGTAAGCCGTAAAGATGCTGTTCCGCAGGTATTTTACGGAACGGACTATCATTCCCATTTAGGCAATCGTAGAGGCGGAATTGCCATGTATGACAAGCAAATTGGTCTACAAAGGGAAATTCATAACATTGAGAATTCCCCTTTTAGAACTAAGTTTGAGCATATATATAGCAAAATGCAAGGCGTGTCGGGGATAGGTTGCATAAGTGATCAAGATCCACAACCCTTGCTTATACGCTCACACGTAGGGACTTACGCAATTTGCTTTGTAGGTTACGTTAGTAATCATAAGGAACTTGTAGACGAATATTTAAATACGAGAATGGGGCATTTCGATGCTAAAACGAGCGGAGAAGTAAACGTGGCAGAACTTTTGTCCGTTTATATCGACAAAAAAGAATCGTTTGCCGAAGGAATTGCTTACGTTCAAAGTAAAATCGAAGGAAGTGCTTCAATTCTTATCTTAAAAGATGACGGCTCAATAATCGCTGCAAGAGATAGGCTTGGTAGAACGCCTATGTCGATTGGTAAAAGCGAAGATGGTTATTGTGTTTCTTTCGAACCGTTTGCATATCAAAAACTCGGATACGATATAGAAAAGGAAATGGGGCCAGGGGAAATAGTTGAGATAACGGTTGACGGAATAACTCAACTTAAAGAACCAGGAAAGGAAATGAAGATTTGTTCATTCCTCTGGAGTTATTACGGATTCCCTACGTCCACTTACGAAGGTTCTAACGTAGAAGTAATGCGTTATAAAAATGGCGAGATAATGGCTGAGAATGACTTAAAAAATGGCATTTCGCAAGATTTTGACCATGTTGGCGGTGTCCCTGACTCGGGAACTTCTCACGCAATAGGCTACGCTAATAAAAGTGGAAAGGCGTTTACTCGTGCTTTCATAAAGTATACTCCCACTTGGGCAAGAAGTTTTATTCCTTCTGAACAAGCGGATAGAAATAGAGTTGCTAAAATGAAGCAAATCCCCGTTCCTGAACTTATAAAAGACCAAAATCTTTTATTTGTTGACGATTCTATCGTGCGTGGAACTCAAATAACTAAGACGGTTGACCTTTTATATGGCAACGGAGCAAAATCCGTTCACATGCGTTCAGCTTGTCCACCCATTATGTATAGTTGTAAATATCTCAACTTCTCACGTCACACTAGTGAAATGGAACTTATCGCACGCCGTTCGGTTGTTGAATTAGAAGGAGAAGAAGGACTTAAATATTTAGACGAATATAGTGATGGAACTACCGAAAGGGGCAAAAAATTAAGAAAATACATGAGTGAAAAACTTTCTCTTTCTTCGTTGGAATTCCAAACGCTTGAAGGGGTTATAAAAGCAATAGGCATTGAGCCTTGTAAACTTTGCACTTATTGTTGGAATGGAAAGGAGTAATAAAATGAATAAATCTAAATCAGATGCTTACGCAGCAGCAGGCGTAGATATAACCGCAGGATATAAAGCTGTTGAACTAATGAAAGAACACATTGCAAAAACCAAAACGTCGGGCGTATGCTCGGGTGTTGGTGGTTTTGGTGGTTTGTTTGAATTAGATCTTACAGGTATGACCAACCCAATTTTAGTTAGCGGAACGGACGGGGTAGGAACTAAACTTAAAATAGCTTTCCTTATGGATAAGCATGATACCGTTGGTATCGACTGCGTTGCAATGTGCGTTAACGACGTTATTTGTTGTGGCGCAAAACCTCTTTTCTTCCTTGACTACATTGCTTGTGGTAAAAACGTTCCTGAGCGCATCGCTGATATCGTTAAAGGCGTTTGCGAAGGTTGTGTTCAGTCTGGCTGTGCGTTAATCGGTGGCGAAACTGCAGAAATGCCAGGTTTCTATCCTGTAGACGAATACGATTTGGCAGGTTACTGCACGGGTATAGTAGATAAGAATAAGGTTATTGATAATACCAAAATGGTAGAAGGCGACGTTATAATCGCGCTTCCATCAAGCGGTGTTCACTCTAACGGTTTTTCACTTGTTAGAAAGGTTTTCGACGTTGAGAATGCAGATTTAAAATCTCCTGTCGATGAACTTGGTGGCAAGTCATTAGGCGAAACCTTGCTTGCTCCAACAAGAATTTACGTAAAACCTGTTCTCGCTCTTATGAAAGAAGTAGAAGTTAAGGGTATTTCTCACATAACGGGCGGTGGATTTTATGAAAACATTCCAAGAAGTATCCCTGACGGATTTTGCGCAAGGGTAGAAAGAAGCGCTGTTAAAGTTCTTCCAATATTTAATTATCTTGCTAAAAAAGGAAACGTATCTGAAAGAGACATGTTCAACACCTTCAACATGGGTGTTGGTATGAGTATCGTAGTCGCAAAAGAAAACGTAGACAAAGCATTAGGAATTTTAAAGGCTAACGGAGAAGATGCTTACGTAATCGGCACAATCGTTCGTGGCGAAGACAAAATTGAAATAATCTAACCTTTGGAGAATCAAGTGGATAAAACGAAAATAGCTGTTCTCGTATCGGGGGGTGGCACAAATCTTCAAGCGCTTATAAACAGCCAAAATAGCGGAGTTATATCATCTGGCGAAATTGTTCTTGTTATTTCTAATAACGCAAACGCTTACGCTCTTGAAAGGGCAAAAAAAGCGGGGATAAAGGCTGAAACCGTTATAAAAAAGCAGTTGGGTTCTCAACAAGCGTTTGAGCAAAAAATCATCGATATTTTAACCGAAAACGGCATAGAACTTATTGTTCTTGCAGGCTTTATGAGTATTTTAAGCGAAGACTTTACAAAGAGATACCCAGAAAGAATAATAAACGTTCACCCATCTTTAATTCCGTCTTTTTGCGGAAAGGGTTTTTACGGGTTAAAAGTTCATGAAGAAGCGCTTAAAAAAGGCGTAAAAGTAACGGGTGCAACCGTTCACTTTGTAAATGAAATTCCTGACGGCGGTAGGATTATAATGCAAAAAGCCGTTACAATTCGCGAAAACGACACGGCTGAAAGTTTGCAAAAGCGCGTTATGGAAAAAGCCGAATGGAAAATTTTGCCTCAATCAACTGAAAAGATATGTAGGCAAATACAAAAATGCAAATAAAAGGAGTAATTATGGATATTTATAAGATAAATCAAATAGATAAACTTATCGAAGGTAATTCTTACGTAGGTCGTGGAATTGTTATCGGTAAAACCCCTGATAGTAAAAAAGCAATGCTTGCTTACTTTATCATGGGCAGAAGTGCAAACAGCCGTAATAGAGTATTTACTGAAAAGAACGGCGAAGTTTTTACCGAACCATTTGATGTTTCAAAGGTAGAAGATCCAAGTCTTATTATCTACGCGGCAATCCGTAGTTACCAAAATAACGTAATCGTTACGAACGGCGACCAAACGGATACCGTTTATCAAGGTTTAGAACAAGGTAAAGGTTTTGACGAAGCACTCGCTTCTCGCGAATTTGAGCCAGACCATCCAAACCTTACGCCAAGAATAAGCGGAATGCTCACCTTTAACGACAACGATTTTTCTTATAAAATGAGCATATTAAAGAGCGCAGATGCGGAGGGTAGTGCTTGCAATCGTTATGGCTTCCATTTTACCGCTCTTCCTGGATTAGGACATTTTATCCACACTTACGTTTGTGACGGCAATCCTATTCCAACCTTCCAAGGCGAGCCCGAAAGAGTTGCTATCGATAACGATATCGACGTTTTCACTAATAAACTTTGGAACGCACTTGATAAAGACAACAAAATTTCTTTATACGTAAGATACATAGATTTACAGACCAAAGCGGAAGAAAACCGCATGATCAACAAAAACAACTAAGGAGATAAAGCATGAAAGAGTTTGAACTTAAATATGGTTGTAACCCCAATCAAAAACCTGCAAGGATTTTTATGAAAAACGGTCAAGAACTTCCCGTTGAGATATTAAACGGCAGGCCGGGTTATATCAACTTTTTAGACGCTTTTAACAGCTATCAATTAGTAAAAGAACTAAAACAAGCAACAGGAAAGGCTTCGGCTGCTTCATTTAAGCACGTTAGCCCAGCAGGTGCTGCTGTTGGACTTCCTTTGTCAGACGTTTTATTAAAGTCATGCTTTGTAGACGATATCCCTGGTGTAAATGATTCTCCCATAGCTTGCGCTTATGCAAGGGCAAGGGGAACTGATAGAATGAGTTCTTTTGGCGACTGGGTTGCTCTTTCAGACGAATGTGATGAAACTTGCGCTAAGATTATTGCGAGAGAAGTATCTGACGGTGTAATCGCTCCATCATACTCTCCAAAGGCTTTAGAAATATTAAAAGCAAAAAGAAAGGGGACCTATAACGTAGTTAAAATTGATCCTAACTACATTCCCGAAGAAAAGGAAACAAAAGACGTTTTTGGCGTTACTTTTGAACAAGGTAGAAATAACTATAAAATAAGCAAGGAATTGCTTGAAAATATCGTGACGGCTGATAAAAATCTTCCTGAACAAGCGCAAATCGATATGATAATCGCACTTATTACCTTAAAGTATACTCAGTCAAACTCAGTATGCTTTGCTTACGAAGGTCAAACAATAGGCGTTGGAGCAGGTCAACAAAGTAGAATACATTGCACAAGACTTGCAGGTCAAAAGGCTGATTTGTTTATGCTTCGTATGTCTGATAGAGTTCAGGGTTTACAATTTGTTGAAACTCTCGGTAGACCTGATAGAAATAACGTCATAGATATTTATTTGTCTGACGATGCAGAAGACGTAATAGGTGACGACGTATGGCAAAAATACTTTGCAGTTCGTCCCGAACCATTCACAAGGGAACAAAAGAAAGAATACCTTTCTAAGATAAGCGGAATCACTCTTGCAAGTGACGCATTCTTCCCATTTAGCGACAATATTGACCGCGCTAAAAAAAGCGGTGTAAAATACGTAGTTCAACCTGGTGGCTCTGTTCGTGACGACGTTGTAATTAAAGCATGCGACGATTACGGAATGGTTATGTGCTTTACGGGAATGAGACTTTTCCATCACTAATATTTTTTGGAGAATATAAATGAAGGTAATGGTTGTTGGTAGCGGTGGAAGAGAACACGCTATCATAAAAAAAATAAAAGAAAATAAAAGCATTACAGAGCTTTACGCTGTTCCTGGAAACGGCGGAATGAGTAAAGATGCTATTTTAG
>JAFVWA010000144.1 GCA_017501885.1 Clostridia bacterium
TACTACAAAACATTTTTATATGTCAATATTTGTGGAACAAATTTTGTCACACAAAAAAACAACGCATTTTCAAGGGTTTTAGCCACATCTGAACGTTTTATAAAACTTCAAAAGTATGTATTTGTCACACAAAACAATACAAAACAAAGTGCGCTATTCGTGGGAGCGCACTAGCGACCTATAAATTTTACCTTTCATTTTTTCTCGTAATATGACGACATAATCAAGTTAATAGGAACGAGCCGAGCGGGCGGGCGGGGGTGCCACTCGGGAGCCCCAGGCAAACCCGAGTGTGGCACTCCCCCGAACCGCCTCCGCTTCCGTCTCGTTCTCCTCTGCTCCTCGTTGCATTCCGTTCCCTTCCTTGCGACAGATAATACCCAGTACGGATTGACGCAAACATCAAACCTCTGGGAAGTATAGCACACTATACTTTACTACTAAAGTTCGTGTGTCCTACGGAGTAGCGAAATACACCCATTGCACAACGGAGTTATTCAATCATGTATTTCTTTTATCGCTACCACTACGCACAAAGGGTAATTAAGGGCACTTGATAGACTGCGTACTATCAAGCACCCCAAACCGAGTGTTGGAACTGATGCAGAACCAACAACGAATGCATCAAGTAAAATCTTCCTTTTTTCGATCGGTCGCTTTGCTTATCGAAAAAAGAGTATTTTCCTTGACCCATTCTTCTCTATTCACCCTTAGTTAATATCAAATTGCCGTCCTTATCACACTCAATCACTAAACCATAATTTTCTACGGCTTGAACTAGCATATTGAGTTGTTCCGTGACCTTGGCTAATTCACTCGTTACACGCTGATAATCCGTAACAGATAAGGCACGCATAAGAGCATTTACTGTATAGACGTTTTCGCCCTGAAGAATAAGATTTAAAGGATTGTCGCCATTCTGCAAACGTGTAGCCATATTTACAGAAGTATGTTCCAAATAAGACTTTGCACGTATAAAAGCAATCTCCATATCGTAGTATTCCGGAACTTTGATATCTTGCCATTTATACGGCAGTTTTTCGCCTTTTTCTCCACCACCATATTTAAGTTTTAAATACTGTTCATCATGTACGGCGTAAAGTATCCAATCTTCCTCTTTTGACGGTCTGAACGGTCTGCAGCCTAACGGCTTATCACTACCCATTTGAAACTCCCTTAATTGTTCTAATAAGTCCATAGGGTCTAATTTTTTATTGGGTTCTATGCGCAAGTGTATATGGTCTTTGTCTCCGTCCTCGCCTTTATGACAAATGTATTGATATGCTTGTATGATGTGTGCATTTAACCAAGTCTCTAATTTTTCACGTAGAAAAGACTCGGTGTTATAACTAATTGTTGATATCGGTTTTTGTGTCGCCATTGGACAGCTGTACCCCCTTTTCAGTTTTTGCAAGATTGATTGCTTGAGTTAATACGTCAAGTGTCTCTAAACTCCGTCTGTATTCGCCTATAATACTCCTAATACACTCGGATATAGACACGGAACGTTTAGCAGATAACTCACGCAAAAAATCCATGTCATTGGAACTTAATCGCAATCTTAAATCTTCTGTTAAATTTTTTTCATACATAGGTTTTTACCATCCTTTTTTCTTAAATTTTCCGTCTTAATTATACTACAAAACATTTTTATATGTCAATATTTGTGGAACAAATTTTGTCACACAAAAAAACAACGCATTTTCAAGGGTTTTAGCCACATCTGAACGTTTTATAAAACTTCAAAAGTATGTATTTGTCACACAAAACAATACA
>JAFVWA010000145.1 GCA_017501885.1 Clostridia bacterium
ACAAGAAGAACTCGAAGAAATGCGAAAACAAGAAGAACGCAGAAAAAATCTCGAAAGATTTAAAGAGGCTCAAAAATGTTCGGAGTTAGGTAAAAAATATTTAGACGCAAGATTTGATACCGCCACCATAACCGAACACAACAAAGAGGCTTATAGAAAATGTGTCAATTATGCCAAAAATGCTAACGAAATTATTAAAGAAAATATAGGTTTATATGTTTATGGAGATAACTCGTCCGGAAAATCATATCTACTAGCGTGTCTATGTAACGAGTTAGTGGCGCAAGGTTATTCTTGCATATACACTTCTGTCCCGCGTATGCTTGCGGAAATACAAAGAAGTTATGTCGACAATAGCGCTATGGGCCAAGCAAGAATTGTTAATATGTTAGAGTTTAAAACCTTCGTCTTTATAGACGATTTAGGAAAAGAATTTCTAGGCAGAGAAAACAATGCCGGCGCGGCTAAGTTTGCAGAAAAGATATTGCTTGAAGTTTTAAACGCAAGATACAACAACGGCAAGCCGACAATATTTAGTTCTAACTATTCTATATCAGAATTGGCGGAGGCGTTCTCTCTCGATAAAGCCATAATCGAAAGAATTAACGAAATGTCTACCCGAGTTATAAAACTCGAAGGAGATAATTTTAGGGATATGGCCTTAAAAGAGAAAAGCGATATTGCTAAAAAACTAGGAATATAGGAGCGGTTATGTTTAAAAAATCCACAAGCAATAATACTTACACTTACAAAATTAAAAAAGTGTTTAAGTCAACAAACAAAACAAACAATAAACCTTATACAATTTTTAGTATTTTTTCAAAGACGCGAAAAACAAATCAGATAATCAATGGAGAATTGATTGTTTGGGACGATATCAAAGCAAGTGAAGGCGATTTAATAGCGTTTTACGATATATCAGATATTGATTTCGAGGAAGTCGATAAAGGATATCAAACTTATAAAACTATAATTTTTCACTCTACAAATGTAAAAATCATAAAAGGAGGCTCGGTATGAAAAAGTTTAAATGGGTTTTAGGTTTTACGATATTAATATCTGCTGCACTGCTTATAACCTATATAATTTTAATCTCAAAATAGGAGGAATTATGAAATTAAGAGATGTTTTTAAATTAAGTTTTTGCGGATTAATTTTAACCGCAATAATAACAATCTTATTATTAGAGGCTTTTAATGTTATAGAAACGGATACTGTTTTTATGGGTTATTATAATCTCATTTTAGGATTGGTTTTAATATCACTATTTGCGTGGGAAAATAACGACCACAGAAAACAAATAGAGGAAAAAGAAAAAGAGTTGCAAAATTTTAGGATTGCAACGGGCGACGAAGTTATAAAACTTCAAAATGAAAAGAAAGATTTGCAAAATCTTAACGAGAGTCTACTTGTGGAAAATAAAACTCTACAAAGAAAAATCAAAAATCAAAATATATCGTTAGGAATTTACAAAAAGAATAGCAAAAAGGGAGGCCGTTAAAATGGGTAGCGAAGAAGAAATTCTAGTCGAAAAAATGGTTGACCGAGTTCGTTTAGGCAATACGCGAGTAAGCCTATACGGAAAAAAGATTAGCAGAAACGACCCCTGCCCTTGTGGTAGCGGGAAAAAATATAAAAACTGCTGTATCGA
>JAFVWA010000146.1 GCA_017501885.1 Clostridia bacterium
ACGTTATGGAAAAAATTGATTGAAAATTTGCCTTTCATATGGAGGACGTTAAACTTGTTTTTGGCGAAATTAACGGCGTTTGAGTGGCGCATTGAGATAAAGATAAGGAAATAATCGTTGATAAAAATTATGCGCCTCATTTATTAACATTAAGAAATAAAGGACTAATTAATATTACAAATAATGAGGACTGACCTTATGCTAAACTTTCACAAGCAATGAAAAATACTCAAATTTTATATACTTCAATATTAGCCAAAGAGGAAACAATTTTATTTGTCGACGACCTCGCTTTTGCGTTAGAAAAAAAAGACGGCTTCCGCCTTTAATTATTTATTTGGTAGTTTTCTAAAATTTTCATATTTGTTGGTATAAATTCTTACCCCTTTACCTTCTTTTTCCTCTTTCTCAATTTTAGGGACTATTTTTTGTAATGCTTTTAAAACTCTTGGCGTGAATTTAAAACTAACAACTCGCCCAACTCCTCCACCTGCATCTATCTCCTCAATATCAGTTATAACATTTAATCGGTGTCCCGCTTTATTTTCAAAAATACTAACAAGGGCTAATATATAGGGGCTAATATAATCAGCTATTCCTGTTTTTAAATCAACGTCCTCACCCGCATCTCGCAACGCTTTATATAATAATCACGCTGCTACTTCCTCATTATGGTTTGCTATTCTTTCGTGAGTAGTCCTATCTTTTCTTTTTCTTTTTCTTACCTTACCAGTTCTGGTATAATTACTACTACTGAAATTAACATATGTTCTATCACCGAGTGTTTGGACGGCATTTCGCCTAATATTATTACTAAAAAATTGGCTTGCCTCATTACTAAGAAAATTACGTCATCTATCAGTTAAAGCATTTGCTTTTTCTCAACTACTATCACTAATTTTTGTGTTTTTAACATCTTTATAAATGTCAGTGAAGTCCTCAAAATCACCTCTGGTTCCGTGGGTTCTTGACATACGTTTATCCATAAAATTAAACCCTGCTTTTAAGGCCCTCGTATATTCTTTTGCATCACCTTTAAATTGATGTTTTAACCTTTTATTTCAGTCCTCAGCATCACCACTACCCGCCTCGTATAAATCTAAAACTTTAATCGGTTTCTTTCTCTTTTTCATTATATGCCTTTCACTTAATTAATTTAGTATTTTTATAATTAGTGGGGACTAAAATTGGAAATCATTTATATTTTTCCTCAATTAATGTCCGTAATTGGGCTTCCTCAATAATCTCAGTATTTAATACTTTATACATATTTTCAAAGTCGCCACTTTGTTTAGTTTTAGAAACGCCACCAAACCCCATTTTTAAAACTTCATCATCTTTTGCGACAACATATCTTTTAGCACATTGTATATAAACATTATTTATATTTTCTTTTTCAATGTCTCAACAACCAAGTTCTTTACCTAATTTAACTTTTTCTAATGGGTAATCGTCCAATATTAACATACTGTCCGTATCACAATATAAAACACTTTCCGGTTTATGAGAAATATGTTTTAATAATTCATACCGTCCGTATGATGTAATTGATGCGGCTATTCAAACATTTCAGCATTTTTTATTATCAAGTAAATCATAATCTGCCTCTATTTCTGTTAAACCTTTAAAAAATTGTCTTGCTTTAATTGTATATCGAAAATAATATTTTTTATTATTTGATACTTCACCTAAGTCAGGTATTTCATTTTCTGCAACAAAAAATGTATCAGGGTAATTAGCTTTCATACCACAACTGCCGTACAAACTATTTAATAATAATTTTCAAACTAATTTCGTATCACTTGTTTCTTTTAATTTATAAAAATTATCAATAATATTATTTAATAAATTTTGCGTTCTATTAAACCCCCATATTTCCGCATACTCTCAATTACTAAACTCGTAGAAATGTTTTTGTATTTCTCATTCTTGTATTAGACCAACAAATATAAAATCTTGGTTGTCCTCAAATATATAATTATGAAAACCAACTGCTTTATTAATTGTACCTCAGCCGGTTTTACATTTTGATATATGACCTATGACCTTAACAAATACAATTTTATAATCAGGAATTTCGCTTTCTGTTATTGGTTCAGGTTCACCCGCCGGTAATTCATTTAATTTCATAACGCTAGGGTAATGACTTTTTGCGTCAACCATTTTGGCTTTAATATTTTCAACTTTTTTAAATCAATAATCTTTATTGTATGACGTTAAACCACCGCGATAAAACTGTTTAGCTATTTTTTGGCTATTAAAACTAATTTTAAAATCTTTATCAATATCGACGCTTTCGATAAACTGCCTTGATAAACTTGAAATCGTTAAACAATTTTTTCAATCGATATTTTCATAATTACTTAATGCCTTATCAAATTGTAATAACGCTTTAATAACTATATCAACGTCTCTTTCTAAATATTCTCGATATATTAACGGTAATTTATCTCAGCTATCAACCGGCTCTTGTTTATAATCAACTTCGCCTTTTGGAAAATTAAATAATTTACCTAAATAACCAACAGAATAATTTATTAGTTTATAACTATCAACAAAAACAACTGTTAATTTTTTATATTTTAAAACTATTTTTAATATCTCATTTCCGGCACCTTTTTCATATGTAAAGATAAATTTGCTTTTAACTTTATTTAATATACAATTTCAATTTTCAACGGCTCACGATAATAATATATAACCGTCAAATTTACCTAAGTTATGTGCGTAAATTCTAATTGTTTTTTCGATATTATCTTTACCTAATTCAATAAACCAATTTTCTAAATCGTTCATTGTTAACCCATATTGTTTATCTGTATTTGTTAAGTTTTTAACCATTCAACAAGTAATAGTTCCTGCGGTATGCTTTTTAAAGTATTCTGTATCTGCTGTCGTCGTTTCAAAATCAATTACATAAGTATTTACTAATTCATAATTTTTCTTAGTCCTAATTTTCTTTAATTTCAACATCTAGAAAGTCCATAAATACTTTAAAAGCTGCTTCACCTCTTGGCGACTTTCTAAATAACTTAACGAAAATAATTTGGCCGGTATATTTTTTTTCAATTCTAAATATATCTCAATAATTATTATGGTAGATAATACTTCTATCTCCCGGAATTAAAAGTTCGCGCATATTGTTTAATTTATAAACTTTATCATTTTCAATTACTAATAAAAATGACTGCGCGCAACGGTTCCTAAAATTGTTTTTAGTAAATGTTTTTTCAGTATCAAAATCTTTAATTAAATTTTCGTTTATGATTAAATTTTCGTTTTCTATTCTATACATCTTATTTCTCCTTTCTCATATTAAAAATGAAACCTGTTTGTTTTTTCTTTGTTTTAAATTGTTTAATTGTTAAA
>JAFVWA010000147.1 GCA_017501885.1 Clostridia bacterium
GGTTGTCCGGCTTTTGTCTCGATGGCTATTTTATTAGCATGGACACGTTCCATTTTAAAGCAGCTAAGGTTAAGCCTATTGGATATAACGGCATCATATTGATGGTAGCGACGAATTTTACCATCAACGTCTTCATGTGTCCCAAAACCTTCTTGTATTTGAGGATTTTCCTTTTTCAAAAGTTCTATAACGGCTTTTTCAAAGGCAATTCCTTTACGATTTTTTCATTATGCGAAATATTCATATTGTTTTTCTTAGTTTTATGTTCAAAGTTTTTATTCTTCAAACAAATCTTCTATATTGCATCCAAGTGTTTTAGATAATCTAAACAATATGTCTGCTTGTGCTTTGTTTATATCGTTATGACGTTGTTCGTACATTTGTATATTACGAATTGAGACTTCTGCCTTTTCAGCAAGTTGTTTTTGGGATAATCCTGCAGCTGTGCGGATTCTTTTAAGATTTGTTTCCTTCTTATGCGCATCAATATATTCGTCGGCAACAGAAAAGAACTTTGTTATATCCGCTTCGTGAAGAGTATCGTATAACGCTAAAACCTTTTCAATAGGGAATGCCTTGCTTATATTAAAGAAAGACGTTGCTTTATAGTTTTGATATTGCGCTAACGCCCAGCCTGCCCAATAAAATTCGGAACGGCTAAAAAATGGTTTCGGTGCAAGCAATCTACCATTTGATGCAGTTGTGTTTACAACGTGGTCTAATAAATCTATTGCAGAATATCCAACTAAAAATCTTGGATTGCCTTTTTCTATTTGTTTCGCCACTTCGGAAGAGGCAAACATATTCCAATATACTTTTGGTTCGTAGCCACAAGCCACTGCGTATTCAAACATTGTACCGATATTCGTAGCAACGCTATCTAAATATCTAACGTCATAAGATTTTATCGCCATTTTTGAGCCCCTTTCTAATAATATCCATTACAAATAAGCCGTCCGACACCAAGCTTTGTCTATGACCGCTTAAATAAGTTTCTCTTGCCTTCTTATCACGGCTAACACGTTTTACGTAATATTCCTTACATTCGGCTAATTCATAACTTATATATTTTACCGTATCAAAAGCTCTTTTAGACTTTAATACGATTTGAATGCCCAATTCACCAAGACGCATAGCTTCGGTAAGTTGTTCAACGGAAATAGTGTTGTTAATAAAATCCTTAGCAAAGCTAAAATAAGAGTCATCTGCACGATAACCAATAATTACGTCATATTCTTCTACGTTAACGTAAAAGTTTTCTAATATATACTCTTTTGCTTGTGCAGAAATAGGGGTATTGACGTCAAATGTTCTAAACTTCAATAAAAGTGCCATCCAATTAAGGATAGAGTATTTTTCATCTCTTAAATCTAAAACTTTATAATCACTTAAATCAATTTCATATTGATTAGCATATCCGTTTGTTTCGTTGTTAGAACAAGCCCATTCTTTTGCAAGTTCAACATTTTCAGTACAGTAAAAGCCTAACCCGTAATCATTCTTCTTATTGCCCTTACCGAATTCGGGTCTTTCAATAATATCCTTTGAGCCGTGATAAATAATCATAATAATCCACCATCCTTGCCAACATTATATCATTAAAATGTCATCTTGTCAATATATTATGCCCCAAAATTAAAAGTTATCATTAAAATGATATAAAAATTTGCAAAAGAAAAAGAACTCAGATGGAATATCTAAGTTCCAATCTTCTTTTGACCGCTTGAAAGTACAATTTCCTATAAATTTTTAATGTTTCAAAAAATCCCTTATAAGGAACGCCTTATGCGCTCTTCCCATAGGGATTTTTTAGGAACTATAAAAGGATAGCAAAAATTTTTTGCTATCCTTTTCTTTTTGCTTTGCAAACACACGACTTAACAGGGTTAAGTATAGTGTGCTACACTTTTGAAAATCTTTCCGCAAAGATTAACAACTCGATAAATTGGAATTTGTAGGTGCGTGCAATGAACCTAATAGAATTAACTCACAAGAACGATATTTTACAAACATATGAGATTTATAAACTGTGAATGTTAGAAATCCTCAC
>JAFVWA010000148.1 GCA_017501885.1 Clostridia bacterium
CCGTCGTCCCACGAGAGCTCGGAATATTCCGTCTGTTCTTGGTCGTAGTTCAGGCTTGCGCCGGCGTTGTAGAAAGCTTGCATGAGCGCGTTGACTTCGGCGAGTTTTTCATCGGCGGTTGTCGAATAGAGTTTGTATTGCGCTTCCCATTCGGCGTTGTCCGCGTCTCTGGTGGAGTCGTAGCACCATTCGCTATAGAACAAGTCGCCGTCGGGTGCGTCTACGCCGGAGAGACCCGCTTGCTCCAAAAACTCGGTATCCCATTCATATACGTCGATTTTGTCAACTATGCTTGCGATAAATACGCGCGTGGCTCTGTTGTCGTCGCCGTATTCAAACTCCGTCACTTCAAACGACGCTTTGTTGAACGTGCTACCCGTAAAGCCTGCTCCCGCTCTGCCGTACCAATCGCATTTGAGGCACGCGCCCGTAAGGTCGTCGATTGTCACTTCCAAATGGAACAATACGTCGTAGCCATACAGATTTTGCCCTTCTAAAGTATATTTTTTGGCGGAACGTCCCAAAAACGTGACTGCTTCTTCCGTGTTGTAAGAAAGAGTTTCGCCCGCAAATTGCAAGATATTGCCGACGTTGCCCCTTGCAAGGAAGGTTCCAAGCGAATCTTCCGGGTAATAGTTTGGCGTGCCCATTCTATGATACGCCTCGCCACGCAAATCGCCGTAAGGATAATATAGTTCGCCAATCCGCTTTTGGAAGGTCTCCATCGGAGCATTTGCGTAATAATACGTTCCGTCGCTCGCAACCGTCGTGACGTATCCTTCGGAAGCCGCTTGCGCGCTCACTTTGAAGTTTGTGCCGATATTTGCAATAATGCTTTCCGCCGTTGGCAAAACCTTGCTATGAACGGTTGTATCGTTCCCGCCTTGGTTGTCGTCGCCGCCGATGTTTCCACCGGAGACGGAAGGCAGGTTGATGGTTGGATTGGTGTTGAATTCGACACATTCCAAAGTCCAGGATTCGGTTGTACCGTCCACCGTCGCGGAATATTCCCATTTTAAGCAAATGGACGTGGATTTATCCACATAGCAAGAATACGAAGCACGCACCATATTGAGACCTTCGCCGGCAAGCGCCGCCGCAGAAAAACTGAACTTGTCGCAAGAACGTCCGGCAACGGTTGCCGACGTCTTGGTTGCTTCGCTCATAGAGGAAACAAAACTTTGATAATAGGTCATCCAACTGCTGTACGCAGCGATATACGCTCTCATCGCCTCCACGGCTTGTGCGCGCGTGTAATACTCGCTGTAAGCAGTCGTCGTCTTTTCCCATTCCGCGTCCGCGCCGTTCTTTTCGTACCAATCCATATGATCGGCGTTACTTACGTCATAGTAGTATTCGTGCCCGCCGTCGGCTACGTAATACACGTCTCCCTTTGCGCCCAAAGTGATCTGCGTCGCTTCCGTGTTTTCCAACGCGCCGATGTTGTATTTGATGAGATACCCGTTTCCTTGACGCATGGTTTCAAGTTGGGTGTTGACAACCGAGGCTTGGTAATCAAAAGACGCCGTACTCTCGTTTTCGTTCCCGCCTTCAATCGTGTTGTCGGAGTCGTCGTTGACATCGGTTTTACCGCAAGCAACCATAACGCAAACGAGAGACAAGACGATACTCATGACAAGAACGAATAGCAATATTCTCTTTTTCATTGTTTTTTCTCCTTTTTATTTGTTTTCTTTGTCGGCTTTATTTTTCTTCTTTTTTACAAGTACGACCACCACGACAACTACCGCAATGACGGCAACGATAATGATGAGCCAAATGAAAATGCAAAGTCCCAAAGGTTGCGGACAGAAGTGGCAGATTTTGCAGTCACTCTTAGGCAGGATGTCGAGGATAGAGCCTTCGCCGTCATCTCCGTTGTTGTCGGTAGCCGGCGTATCGTTTATAACGATATCGTCCGATCCGAAGCCGA
>JAFVWA010000149.1 GCA_017501885.1 Clostridia bacterium
CGAAAATTGTAATATTAAATGTCATATTTTAATTAAAAGCGGCATTTACTTTTTCTATACTAAAAATGGTTAGCGTGTGTACAAAGAAAGGAGAAAAATATGAATAAAACACACTTAACATTAAAAGATAGAGAAACCATTGAATCTATGCTTTTTACAAATTCTAAGCTTAATGAAATTGCGCTCGCCGTAAACAAAAATCCAAGAACGATTTCAAGAGAAATTAGAAGAAATTTAAATATCACACCAAAGCTTCATCGTCTCACAAAAACTGATTTAAAACCATACAAAAAAGTAGGTTGTAAAAAACTTCAAAATTTCCCTTACTGTTGTAATGGATGTAAAGTAAAGATGAATTGCCAAAGAACCAGATTATATTACTGTGCCAAAGAAGCTAACGAAACTTATAAAAAACGACTTAAAGGTTCTCGTTCGCATATTCAACTTTCACAAGCGGAATTAGAACGAATTGACGATCTATTATTAAGTGGTTTATCAAGAGGTATGTCACCATATGGAGTTTACGCAAGCTATCCAGAATTCTTCCCTTGTTCAGTTAAATCTATATATAAATATTTGGATTCTGGATTGTTAAAAAGTAAATCATATTTGCTTCGTAAAAAACCTACCATGAAAAAACGAAAAATTGCTGAAAATATCGATGACAAGGGCAAAGCAGCGCTATTACAAGGCAGAAAAATTGATGATTATTTTAAATTTATTGCTGAAAATAATATCATTTGTCCAGTTCAAATGGATACTGTTATTGGAAGAAAAAGCACGAACTCATGCTTACTAACAATACATTTTGTAGCCTTTCATTTTATGCTAATTTTTCACTTAAAAGAAAAGTCTTCAGGTGCGGTTGTTGAAGTTTTTAATTTTTTAGAAGATGAGCTTGGTTTAGAACTTTTTAAAAAGATTTTTCCTGCTATTTTGACTGATAGAGGGGCAGAATTTTTCGATCCTCTTGGAATTGAATTTAGTCATAGAACGGGAGAACAAAGAACAAAAGTTTTTTACTGTGATGCTTATGTTTCAAATCAAAAAGCACAGATCGAATCTAATCATAGACTATTAAGATATATTGCTCCAAAAGGAACAAATTTTGATCCTTTAGATGATTTAGATTGTAAGAAAATTTACGAAAATATAGCTTCTTATCCACGTAGAGAATTGGGCGGATTAACCCCATTTGATATGATGGCAGCTACGTATCCAGAAGTTATACAAAAGTTAAAAATAAAAAAGGTTGACCGTAGAGCAATCAACCTTACACCTTCATTGTTAGCTTCCAAATAACAATGAAATAACACACGCTAATCGACATTTAGTTTTTCAAACGGCATTTAGTCGTTACCTTTTGTGTGCTTAAAAAAGCGTATGTTTATACTAAAATCATATCATATTGGGTTAATTTATAGAAAAATAGTTTAATTTTAAAGGTTATTTTGGTAAAAACGGCATTTACCTGGTAAAGGCACTTAAAAAGTAAATTAACGC
>JAFVWA010000150.1 GCA_017501885.1 Clostridia bacterium
TGCGACAGAACTGTCTACCCCGCCACTCATTCCAACTACTACGGTCTTTTGCATTTTGTTCTCCTTGATAGGTTTATTGTAACACAAAAGCCTTTAAAAACCAAATAAATGGCGTAATTCGTTAAAAATACTTGATTATTTAGTCATTTTATTGTATTATGTATATCAAATCAACATACTTTATAAGGGCGAAGCCCTAAGTTTTTAAGTTAAGGAGGATTTTATGCCATCTGATGGCGCGGTTCCTTTGCGAACCATGTTTCTTTCGGGAAGTTTTTCCCCAAGTTTTAACGTAGGCTTGTTTGTAACCATACTCGCTTTAATATTATTGTCGGGATTTTTCTCGTCGACTGAAACGGCGTATTCGTGTTCAAACAAAATCAAACTCCGCACTCTTGCTTCGGGTGGAAGTAAGAAGGCGAAAAAAGTGCTTTTCCTTGCAGAAGAAAACTACGATAGGTTTATTTCTACCGTTTTGATAGGTAACAATATCGTAAACCTTTCGGCAACGACTATTGCGACCATCTTTTTTGCAAAACTTATTCAAGACGCAAACGTTTCAGCCGTTGTATCAACGGCGGTGATGACGGTCGCTGTTCTCATTTTCGGTGAAATAACGCCAAAATTCTTGGCTAAAACCTTCCCCGAAAAAATGGCAATGGCATTTTACCCCATCATTAAGTTCTTCTATTACGTTTTCTATCCACTCAACATGCTTTTCGGCGGTTGGAAATGGATTCTTTCTAAAGTGTTCCGCTTAAAGAACGAAGAAATCGTTACCGAAGAAGAAATTATGACGGTGGTTGAAGAGGCGGAAGAAGACGGAACTTTAAGAGAAGAAGAAACACAGCTTATCCGCTCGGTTATAGAATTCGATGACTTAGAAGTTGGCGATATTTTAGTTCCACGAGTTAATATCGTTTCTGTTGACTCTACAAGTTCAATGGAAGAAATTAGAAAAATCTTTGATAACGAAGGCTATTCAAGACTTCCCGTTTACAAGGACAGTATCGATACGGTTATAGGAACTATTCACCAAAAAGACTTCTACTCCGCGTATCTTCGCGGTAAGAAAGGTATTGACGGAATACTTCAAAACGCATACTACACAACTGAACACGTAAAGATTTCTAATCTTCTTAAAGACATGCAAAAGAAGAAAGTGCATATCGCCGTTGTTTTAGACGAATACGGCGGAACGCTCGGCATGGTTACCTTAGAAGATATTTTGGAAGAATTAGTTGGTGAAATTTGGGACGAACATGACGAAGAAATAAATTACTTCAAACAAATTTCCGAAAACGTTTGCATGGTTGACGGCAACGCACCCATGAACGACGTGTTAGAGTATTTTGAAATTGCCCAAGAAGAAGACGAATTTGAAGCCAACACTTTAAGTGGTTTTATTATCGAACAGTTGGAAGAAATTCCACACACGGGCGTAAAACTCTTTTACAAGCACTTAGAAATGGAAGTTATGAAGTCTACCGTTAAAAAGATTCAACAAGTAAAGATAACGGTAACCGAAACAACTGAAGAAGAATAATTAACAAAACCGCAGAGAAATCTCTGCGGTTTAATACACCCGTGGCGCAACTGGATAGCGCATCAGATTCCGATTCTGAAGGTTGCAAGTTCAAACCTTGTCGGGTGTTCCAAACTGAAACGGCGGAATTTTCCGCCGTTTTTTATTGCTTTTTAACTAAATACTGATATAATGGTTATGAGCGTTAATTATTAGAGGAAAATATGCCATACCTATATTTAGTTTTATCTACCATATCTAGTGCAGCACTAACAATTTTTGCAACGGTATTTAACAAAATAAACAGCAATAAAAAAGACACGGCTATCTTATATAACTTTTTATTGATGATAAGCGTGTTTATACTTTGGGGAATTCTGTTTGCGTTTAATTTTTCGTTTGATGCAGGTGTTTTAATTTATTCTTTGATATTTTCGGTGAGTTTTATTTGTTGCAATTTAGGGCTTGTTCAGGCACTAAAACACGGGCCAACAACCTTAACTACACTAATAGTAAACCTTTCGTTAGTTTTAGTAACCATTTGGGGCTTTATTTTTTGGCAAGCAAAAGTTACCACGCTAGTTATTATTGGGCTTGTTTTAGTTGTTATTTCGCTTATCCTTTGCCTTTACAACAAAAAAAGCCCACAAAAAAGCATATCCTTAAAATGGATTTTCTACGTGGTTTTAGCTTTTTTTGGAAACGCAAGTTGCACAATTTCGCAAAGAACACAGCAACTTCAATACGCAGGGCAACACGGCGAAATGCTTATGTTTTTTGCAACGGGGCTTTCTGTTATTGTGTATGCTATTCTATTTTTTAAAAACGACCGTTCTTGCACTAAAATTATACTAAAACAATCTTGGTGGGCACCCATAGGCGCTGGCGTAGCAAATATTGGGTTAAACTTATTCGTAATGCTTTTAGCAACAACTTCCCTATCCCCAAGTTTGATTTATCCTTTTATTAGCATTGGCGGTCTTGCTATTGTTACTCTGCTTTCAGTATTGGTATTTAAGGAAAAAATGAAGTGCTGGCAGTGGATTGGCATAGGAATTGGCGCAATAGCAACCCTTTTGTTATCAATTTAAAATCATTCTAGCTCCGATAGGAGAAAATTTATGAGCAATAGAAGAAAAATCTTAGACCGCTTTGAAGCACAAAAAGAAATGGTGGATAAGCGTGTTAATGACGGTATTGAAAAATATCGAAAAGGCGATATGGAAATTACCCTTGTTGACAACAATGGTAACCCTATCCCCAACGCAAAAATTAACATCTGCCAAAAAACGCATGAGTTTAAGTTCGGTGCAAATCTTTTTATGCTTAATCAATTTGAAACAGCCGAAAAAAACCAAAAATACAAGGAGTGTTTTTGCGAGCTTTTTAACATGGCAACCCTTCCCTTTTATTGGAACGCAACCGAGCCCCAAAAAGGTAAACTTCGTTACACAAAGGATAGCGAATATATTTATCGCCGTCCACCAATTGATACTTGCCTAGACTTTTGCTTTTTAAATGGCATTGAGCCAAGAGAACATGGTTTGGCTTATGAATCAACCTTTCCTGCATGGTTATACAACCAACCCGTTGAGGTTATTAAACGTGAATTAGAGCGTAGATATAGTGAAATTTCTGAAAGATATGCAGACAAAATTCCCACTATTGAAGTTACCAACGAAATGTGTTGGTGGGATGGCAAAACCGCCTTCTATAATGAGCCAGACTACGTTGAATGGTGCTTTAAGCTTGCCCAAAAATATTTTCCTAATAATCAATTAGTAATAAATGAGTATGCTGGCGAAGCGTGGGAACGTGCACCTAGAACGACCACCGCCTACTACGCTTATACCGAAAATGCACTGCTTAAAGGCGCAAGAATAGACGCTATTGGGCTTCAATATCACCTATTTTTCACTCGAGAAGACGAATACGTAAAATCTAGACCTATGCTAGACCCAGAAAACCTTTTTGCTAAAATGGATATGTATTCAAACTTTAATAAGCCCCTACAAATAACAGAAGTTACCGTTCCATCGTATTCTTGGGAAAAAGAAGACGAGGATATTCAGGCAGAAGTTATAGAAAAATTATATTCCGTTTGGTTTTCTCACCCCAATATGGAGCAAATTATATATTGGAACCTAGTTGATGGCTATGCCCACGTAAATAGCACCGACACCGAAGTAATTAAAAATTCCCAAGGCAATATGTCCATTGGCGAAAACTATTATCACGGTGGCTTGCTCCGTTTTGACTTAACCCCAAAACCTGCATTTTACAAAATAAAAAACTTAATACAAGAGATTTGGCACACTGAACAAAACTGCCAAACAAATCAAAACGGAAAAGTGGCAATTCGCGGATTTTTCGGCAACTATGATTTACTCATCAACGTGAATGGAAAAACCATAAAAAAAGAATTTTTTCACTCCAAAAAAACAGAAGGCAAATTCACAATTAAAATCTAATAAAAAAGCATATTGACCAACCACGGCCTTTGTGTTAAAATATTTTTAAGGAGAAAATTATGTATAATATTTACGTTATTTTTAAAAGCAAAGACGGAGTAAGAGAACAATTTATCCAAAAGATAAAAGAAGAAGGCATAGTTGATGCAGTTAGAAAGGAAGACGGTTGCATTAGATACGATTACTATTTTTCAGAAAAAGACGCTAACGAAATTCTTTTAATCGAAGCGTGGGAATCTAAAAAGCACCAACAAATTCACATTGAACAGCCACACATGGCAAGACTTCGCGAGATAAAGGGAGATTACATTTTATCCACCACTCTCGGCGAGTTTGAAATTAAATAAATTTAATGAATAACGCCCGACGGCAAAATGCCGTCGGGCGTAAGTTTTAATTTAATTAAAATCAACTAGGCGAAGAAATATCATTTACTCTCTCAACCACTAAGCAAAGCGCTATGAATGAGAATAGTTGATTAGCCTTCGGCGATTTTTGCGAGAACAAATATAAGAAGGACGAGCGTTCTTTTGCGAGTTAATACCTGTAAGGTCTTAGCTCGAAAAAAACGCAAAGTAATTCGCAATATTTTTCCGCACAAAAATCAACTATGCGAAAGAATAGCGCTTAATAATTCTCAGCGTGAATTTCAAAGTAAGCCTTTGGATGATCGCAAGTAGGACAAACTTCTGGAGCTTTTTCGCCAACCATGATATGACCACAGTTTCTGCATTCCCAAACTTTAACTTCAGACTTAGCAAAAACTTCTGCCATTTCTACGTTCTTTAAGAGCGCGCGATAACGTTCTTCGTGGTGTTTTTCTACTGCTGCAACTAAACGGAATTTTCTAGCGAGTTCTGGGAAACCTTCTTCGTCAGCCGTTTTAGCAAAACCTTCATACATATCAGTCCATTCATAGTTTTCGCCCTCAGCTGCGTGGAGCAAGTTTTCAGCCGTTCCACCTATGCCGTTAAGTTCCTTAAACCATAACTTTGCGTGTTCTTTTTCGTTGTCGGCAGTTTTTGTAAATAATGCGGAAATTTGTTCAAAACCTTCTTTCTTTGCTTTTGAAGCAAAATAGGTGTATTTATTTCTTGCTTGAGATTCGCCCGCAAATGCTTCCCATAAATTCTTTTCAGTTTGTGTTCCTTTATACTTTGACATATTATATCTCCTATTTAATTATTTTTATCCATTTTAACACATTTCAAACGCCATTTCAATAGGCTTTTTTATTTTAATAAATTTTTTAATAGACTCGCAAACTTCTCGATAGGAAGTCCTACCACGTTGTTAAAACTTCCGTCAAACCTCTTGACTAAATCAAACCCGTCCTGAATCCCGTAAGCACCTGCCTTATCTAAGGGTTTACCCGTTTTAACGTATTCGGCTATGAGTTCGTTAGATAACTTATTAAAAATTACTTTTGTTTGCTCTGCAAAAACCATTTTTTCGGTTTTTGTGATAATGGCAACGCCCGTCCACACAGAATGAGTTTTGTTTGAAAGGCTTTTAAGCATTTGCTCGGCATGGTTAGAGTCTTTGGGCTTTCCCAAAATCACACCGCCAAGCTCCACCACGGTATCAGAGCCAAGCACAATGGCGTCGCTACAACCAACGCTCTCAAAAACGTCTTTGGCTTTACCCAAAGCATTGACTTTTACCGTCTGCTCGGGCGAAAGATCTAAGGTTTGTTCGGAAAAGTTACTCCCTACCACCTTAAAGTCAAAGCCGTATTCAGTTAAAAGCTGTTTTCTTCTTGGAGAATTGCTTGCAAGTATTAGTTCCATAGTTATATTATACCACGTTTAATAAAAAAAGAAAAGCCGTTTTGCAAACGGCTTTTCTTAGGTTTATTATCTTTCTTCTCTAAAATAGTTAAGTCCGAGCGATGCCGGTGGTTGATTTTCCTTACTATCTAATATGCTTGTTACAATAAGCACGATAACAGTTACCACGTAAGGCACTATTTTAAGAAGTTCGGTTTGTGTTGTCGTAATACCTTTGATAATACCTGGCATAACGAATGGCGAAACGTATAACGCACCAAACAAGAATGCGCCTAAAATGCTTAGATTTGGTTTCCACAAGCAGAAAATAACGAGCGCTATTGATAACCAACCATAAGATTCTATGGTGCTTGCATTTTCCCATCCACCGATATAATCCATAACGTAGAACATACCACCTATACCAGCGATTGCGCTACCTATTAAAATTGCGCCGTATTTATATGCGTTTACGTTAACACCCGCAGCGTCTGCCGTGGCAGGATTTTCACCAACGGCACGAAGATTTAAGCCGACCTTAGTTCTTTTAAGAACGAATGAAGCAAGAAGTGCAATGATGATTGCAAGATAAACAAGCGCGCCGTGAGAAAAGAAGATTTCACCAAACCAGCCAAGGTCATCAGCAAAGGAGAACGACCTTTTTAAAATCTTACTTGCTTGCGATAAAAGGGCTTTGTCGATTTCTTCTTTAACAACATATTCATTCATAACAAATTGAGCAAAGCCAGCGCCAAACGTGGTAAGCGCAAGACCTGTTATGTTTTGATTAGAACGAAGAGATACAGTTAAAATTGAGTAAATTGCACCGCCCAATGCCCCAAAAAGCATTGCAAAAGCAACAGCGATAATAATAAGCCAGAACCAAGCGGCTTCGCTGGGGTTTGAAAGACTGTGCATGTAAATAGAAACACCCCAACAGCCACCAGCGGCACCCATACACATAACACCTGGGATACCAAGATTTAAGTGTCCTGATTTTTCAGTTAAAATTTCACCCACGCAACCATAAAGGAAAATTACACCAATGCTGATAGCACCTGTAATTAAAAGTAGCATAATTACTTATCCTCCTTTATAGATTGTTCATCTGTGGATTTATCCAAGTCAGCCGTAATAAAATCGGCGGTTTTGTTGGCTTTTTTGCCACGAAATTTAACTTTATAAACAATGAAGAATTCACAAGCTATTATGATGAAGTAAACAATCGCGATTAATACGTTTGAAACAGCATCGTTAGTTACACCGAACTCCGTTTGAACTTGTGCCATACCCCTTGTTAAGAAAGTGACCAAGAAAGCAGTTGCAACCATCATAAATGGATTGAACTTACCAAGCCACGCAACCATGATTGCAGTAAAGCCCATATTGTCGTCAAGAGTGTTGTTTAAGGTAAAGTTGATTGAGCCAACAAGCAACAAGCCAACTACACCGCAAATAGCACCTGAAATTGCAAGAGTGCGAATGATTACTTTCTTTACGTTCATACCTGCGTAAGAAGCAGTTTTTTCACTTTCACCAACAACGGAAATCTCATATCCGTGCTTACTGTGTCTAATATAGAAATACACACCAACCGTAAGGACAACGGCAACTATGACGGTGAGAAGGTTTCTGTTGTAAATCTCTGGCAAGTGTCCGTTAGGCAAAATGCCGAGAGTTCCCGAACTTGAAGGGGGCGCCCACTTGAATACGAAATACGAAACAAGACCAGCCGCAATGTAGTTCATCATAAGTGTAAAGAGTGATTCATTCGTTCTGAAAAACGCTTTAAATATTGCAGGAATAACCGCCCAAACAGCACCCGCCAAGATAGCGCAAACAAGCATTACAAGGTTTGCAAGGGTGGGACTTGAAAAAGCAAAATCACTTCTCATGATAGCAGCAGTAACAAGCGCGCCCATAAGAATTTGTCCGTTTCCGCCTAAGTTCCAGAATTTCATTTTGAAAGCAGGAACAAGAGCAAGTCCAACGAGCAAGAGTAAACTTAATTCTCTTAACAAGTTCCAAATTCTTCTCTTTGTTCCGAAAGCACCGTCAAACAAATACTCTATAACTTCGAAAGGATTTCCGTCGAACAACATACCGCAAAGGCAACTTATCAAAAGCAATGCCCAAGCACGGCTACTGAACGAATAACGATTGCTTTCCATAAAGGCATTTCGCCCCTTTTGCTTACTTGAAACAAGGGCTCTCTAACTTTATTATTTGTCATTTTCGCCCTCCTTTAAAAGTTCTTGTTGTTCTTTTGCCGACTGCCATTGTTCATCAGTTAAGTGGCTGTCTTTAGCTTTTCCGTATTCTTTATTCTTAGTTTCACCAAGGTCAAGAGAGCCTGTCATCATAAGACCTAATTCTTCTTTGGTGGTTTTTTCTGCGTGAACGATACCCATAACTTTGCCGTGACATAAAACCATTATCTTATCGCAAAGCGCAAGCATAACGTCTAAGTCTTCGCCTATAAACAGCACGCCCGTACCTTTTGCCTTTTGTTCGTTTAGTATATCGTAAATAACGTATGAAGAATTTATATCAAGACCACGAACGGGATAAGCCGTTATAATAACGTTTGGAGAAGCTTCGATTTCTCTACCAACTAAAACCTTTTGAACGTTACCGCCCGAAAGTCTTCTAACGGGAGTTTCGCTTGATGGCGTTACAATTGCAAGTTTTTCGATTAACTCTTTCGCTTGCTTTCTTGCCTTCTTTCTATTAACGAATGGGCTTATGCCTTCGCTATAGGTTTTAAGCATCATGTTGTCCGTTATAGAAAACGATGGTGCCAATCCCATACCCAAACGGTCTTCAGGGATAAAACTCATAGAAACACCCTTTTCTATAATGGTTTTAGGTGGCAAACCAACAATGCTTTCGCCCTTGTGCATAATAAAGCCACCCTTTATCTTTCTCAAACCTGCAATAGCTTCACAAAGTTCTTTTTGTCCGCAACCTGCAATACCTGCAACACCGAGAATTTCTCCGCCACGAATATAGAAACTTGCTTTATCTATCGCTTGACTTCCGTCGTCTTTGTCAACGGTTAAATCTCTTATCTCTAATAAAGGTTTATCAAAGTCGGTTTTTATTCTATCTATTTTAAGGTCAACTTTTTTACCTACCATCATTTCGGTAAGTTTTTTCTCGTCAGTCTTCTTAGTATCTACAACTCCGATATATTCGCCCTTTCTTAAAACGGCAACCCTGTCGCTTATTTCCATAACTTCGTTGAGTTTGTGGGTTATGATTATAACCGACTTGCCGTCTTTTTTCATATTGCGAATAACGTTGAAAAGTTTTTGAGTTTCTTGTGGAGTAAGAACGGCGGTAGGCTCGTCCAAAATCAATATATCTGCCCCACGGAATAAAACTTTAACGATTTCAAGCGTTTGTTTTTCCGAAACGGACATATCGTATATTTTTTTATTTAAATCTATTTCAAAACCGTATTTAGAACAAATATCGCTTGCTTCACTACGGATTTTTTTCAAATTAAAAGAAGTGTTCTTTTTCTCTATAAAGAGATTTTTAACACCGATTAAAAAGCTTTTGAATTTGGAACGTTCAATTTTTTCACCGTTTTCGCTAACGAACGCGCTTTTATATGCTTTTTTATACTGCGCTTTTTCGCCTTTTAAGCCGAGCGCTATATTTTGTGCGCCCGTAAAAACGTCTACCAACTTAAAGTGTTGGTGAATCATTCCTATTTTTAAGTCGAAAGCATCTTTAGGAGATGCAATAACAACTTTTTTGCCGTTGACGAAAATTTCACCTTCGTCTTGACGGTATATGCCTGAAAGCATATTCATAAGGGTAGTTTTACCACTTCCGTTTTCTCCGAGAAGGGATAACACTTCGCCCTTTTTAACGCCGAAAGAAACGCCCTTGTTCGCTACGACAGAGCCGAATCTCTTAGTTATGTTATCAAACATAACGGCGTATTCATTTGTTTTTTTAACGTTTGCCATTTTTAATCTCTCTTATAATGGTTAATAAAAAAATTATATCCAAGGGGGCAACGAAGCCCCCTTGGGTATAGTTAGTAATCTTTTACTTAGTTAAGTTCGGTAATACCGTCGATTCTTAAATCAAAGTAAGGAGCAGAACGGAATTCGCTTTCTGCAAAATAGGTGATACCGTTAACAGTTTTGATAACTTCGGTTTCGCCAACGTAATCGCCCATGTCGTCAACGTCTGCTTTATAGGTAGTAACCTTTTGTCCACCAACGGTGAATTTCTCGGTATCGAATACCTTTAAGGTGCCTGCTTTAAGCTGAGAAATAACGTTGTTAAGGTAAGCTTCGGTGCCTTCAGCAGCAGCGTTTCCTAAACTGGTAAGAGCAACTGCGCCATCGCCCCAGTTTGCACCTAAGCCTTGGCTCCAGTCAGCAGCAACTGCGTTGCCCTTCTTGAAGCTGTTGATAATGTGTTCATAGTATGGTTGCCAGTTAATTCTTGAAGAAATGATGAAGGTGTTTGGACATCTTGATGCGGTAGAACCGTTGTAAGAAACGTTAGGAATACCTGCGGTTTCACAAGCGGTAGGAGCACCCCAAGAGTCAGCGTGTTGAGAAAGAAGAGCTACTTTTTCGTTGTTGATAAGGTTTTCAGCAGCAGTCTTTTCGCCGTTTTCATCATACCAAGAGCTGGTGTATTGAACTTTCATAACAACGTTAGGAACTACAGAACGAACACCAAGGAACCAAGAAGTGTAACCAGAAACAACTTCTGCATATGGGAATGCGCCAACGTAACCTAATTTAATGTTGCCGTCTTCATATTTGTCTGCAGGAATTTGGTTAGCAGCAACCATTGCTTGTAATTTTAAGCCAGCAGCAACACCTGCTAAATATCTACCTTCGTAGATAGATGCGAATGCGTTGTGATAGTTTGCAAGGTTTTCGGTGTGAGCCTTTGTTCCGGTTGCGTGATAGAATTGAACGTCGGTGAATTCTTCAGCAGCTTGAATCATGTATGGCTCGTGACCGAATGAGTTAGCGAAGATAAGATCGCAACCTTGGTCTACTAAGTCTGCAGCAGCTTCGTAACAAGCGTTACTTTCTGGAATGTTAGTCTTAATAATTGACTTAGCACCAGTAGCTGAGCAAGCAGCCGTGAAAGCATCGATAAAGTTCTTATCATACGTAGAGTTGTTGTCGTGTAAGCAGATAAGACCGATCTTTACGTCTGCGCCGGTGTCATCGTCTTCACCGCAAGCGGTGAGTCCGAAGCAGCATGCTACTACCATTAAGGCAGATAGCAAAAGTGTTAAAAACTTCTTCATAAAATACCTCCTACCCTTTCGGGTTTTTTTACTACTTAAACTTTACCTGCTTTGCATTTTTGCAAAGCAGAAAGGCATGCCTTTCCACACATGTATTTTTGTTGTCTATATTATTTTCTAAATTCTATCTTTCCGTCTTCCATTTTGTCAACGATAGCGAGAGAGAGTATGTCCACTCCCTTTTTGCGCCATTCGTCGCCTGCGCCCTGGAACCCTTTTTCTACTGCGATAGCAATGCCTTTAAGCGTTGCGCCAGCCTGCTCTACTATGTTTGCAACTGCCTTAGTTGCTTCGCCGTGAGCAAGAAAGTCATCGATAATAAGCACGTTGTCGTCTTTACCCAAAAACTCTTTTGGAACGACGAGCACGTTTGATTTTTGGTGTGTGTAAGAAAAACAATCGGCTGTGTAAAACTCCCCGTCAACGTTAGAAGTCTTAGACTTTTTAGCAAACAAAACGGGACAATCAAAAAACTGCGCAGTAACGCAAGCGATTCCTATCCCCGAAGCTTCGATGGTGAGAATCTTAGTTACTCCACAGTCCTTAAAGTGCGAATATATTTCCTTGCCGATTTCTTTTAGTAGGCGCGAGTCCATAAGGTTGTTTAGAAATGACCCAACCTTCAAAACGCCACCTGGCAAAACTTTTCCCTTTTCTAAAATAGTCTTTTCTAAAAGTTCCATTTTGACACCGCAACCTAAGAAATCGCTCGTCTATTTTTTACGACAAAAAAGCAATAGCCGATTTTACTTTTTTATTATACAAAAATCTCGCGCATTTGTCAATTCGATTTTGCCTTTTTCGACATTTTTTAGCGCGAGATTTTAAAACATATTATATATAGGTGAGATTCCATCTATCTTTTTAGCAAATTCCACTCGATATCGTCCGTGTTATAATTTTCGATATAGTCGATAAGTTCATCCATATCGTCAAAAAAGAGTGCGAGCTTTTTACACTCGTCATTCACAAAGCCCATACCGATAGCGTCTTCTAAAAGTTTTTTCAAGTCGTCAAAATAACCGTGGCTATTAAAAAGTGCGATTGCCTTTTGGTGACGACCGAGTTGCTTTAAAGTTATTATCTGAAAAAATTCCTCGTAAGTGCCTATGCCACCGGGGGTTATAACGAACGCGTCGGCATTGTCTTCCATTATAGCCTTGCGCTCTGCCATGGT
The DNA here is from genome assembly GCA_017501885.1 of Clostridia bacterium. Lineage (GTDB taxonomy): Bacteria > Bacillota > Clostridia > Christensenellales > Borkfalkiaceae > UBA1259. Next base: position 12,242 of record JAFVWA010000150.1, read on the forward strand.
TTCGGTATAGGTAATCTTATCTGCTTCGTAGAAAATCTTTTCGTAGCCGTTTTCTTCAAAAAAGGTGGGGATAACCCCGTGCACGAACGCGCCTACCGACTTAAAACCGCGCGCAACCGCGCCCATAAGCCCGTCGCTTCCTGCACCGAACACCATAGAGTGTCCGCGTTCGCCAAGACGCTTGCCGAGTTCAAAGCCGTCTTTAATGTATTTATCGTCTATGCGGTTGCTTGCCGCACCGTAAACCGTTACTTTCAATTTGAGTTCTCCTTGTCAGTCCTAATTATATTATGATTATTTTAAAAGAAAAGCCACTCTTTGTCAATACCCTACTTTTCTTTTTTGTTTTCCTTTCCACTTAGTTGCAAATTTCCATAGATTAGTGGTATACTCTTTAAGAATTACTTTAAGGATAAATTTATGGTAGCAATTTTGATAGCTGGCGCTACCGCGCTCTGCATGGTGCTTTCGGTTTTATTTAAACCGCAAGTGATAATTGGCAGAGTTAAGGTAGGGCTATACTGGTTAATATGTCTTGTCGGGGCAATTTTTATGCTCATTTTCGGCGATTTTTCTCTCTCTTTTCTTTGGGAAAGAATTACCGCGCAGTCGAGCGTTAACCCTATTAAGATTTTAACTCTATTTCTCTCAATGACGCTTCTTTCGGTGTTTTTGGGGGACGCGGGATTTTTCTACGTTATCGCTGACAAGGTGTTTAACAAAGCCAAAGGCGGGCAAAAACGCTTGTTTTTAAGTCTTTACTTTGCAGTTGCTATCCTTACCGTTTTCACTTCTAACGACATAATAATTTTAACGCTTACTCCGCCCATCTGCATCTTTTGTAAACGCGCAAAAATCTCTCCCGTGCCATACCTTGTCGGAGAATTCGTTTGCGCAAACACGTGGTCGACAATGCTTATTATCGGCAATCCCACCAACCTTTACTTAGCGCAGTCGGCAGGCATAACTTTTACTAAGTATTTTGCTATAATGTGGCTTCCAGGTCTTGTTACAGGGGTTTCTTCCTTAGTGATTTTGCTTTTGCTATTTAGAAAACAACTATCGCAAAACATCCCCACAAATCAAAATAAAATGGAAAGTCCACCTATCGACAAAGTGAGAATGATAGTTGCCCTTTGCCACCTTGGGGTTTGCATAGCCTTACTAACGGTAGCCGACTTTATCGGCTTAGAGATGTGGTTAATCTGCTTGGCACTTTGCGTATCGCTTATTTTGTTTAACCTAATTTACGGTTTAGTTAAAGATAAAAATGCAATAAGGGTTTTGCTTTCAGTTAAAAAAGCGCCCTACGAACTTATACCATTCGTGCTTTCCATGTTCGTGCTTGTGTGTGGCTTAGAAACGTGCGGAGCAACGGGTGACCTATCCAAAATACTGACCACGAACAGCAAAGTCGACTCCATTATTTACGGTTTTTCGGGTGCGCTCGTTTCCAACCTGCTCAACAATATTCCCATGAGCGTGTTGTTCTCGTCGGTTATTCCGTTTGGCAACCTATCCGCCCTTTTCGGCGCGATTATCGGCTCTAATCTCGGCGCGTTTATCACGCCCGTCGGCGCACTTGCGGGAATTATGTGGAGTAGAATTTTATCCGACTACGACATAAAACTACCCTTTTACAAGTTTGTATTATACGGCTTAGCCGTTGCGCTTCCTTCTTTAGGACTTTCTTGCTTATCTTTGTTTTTAACTGTTTAATTTGAAATATTATGGCTACTTTTTTACTTATCATTATTTACGTAACGTTTATAAGTTTAGGGCTTCCCGATTCTTCTATCGGGGCGGCTTGGCCTGCCCTTCACGTTGACTTGGGGTTTGACGTGGGCATGCAAAGTTTACTTTCCGCCGTCGTTTCGTTTGGAACGGTGGTGGCAAGTATGTTTAGCGCGCGCCTTATCAATAAATTTGGAACAAGTCTTATAACAGCGTGTAGCACGCTTCTTACCGCTCTTGCACTTTTAGGGTTTTCCTTTTCAAGTTCCTTGTGGTGGCTACTTGTTTTAGCCATTCCACTTGGGTTTGGCGCAGGCGCAATAGACGCTGCGCTTAACAACTACGTAGCAACCCACTATAAAACTTTTGCAATGAACTGCTTGCATTGTTTTTACGGTGTGGGCGTAACTTTAACTCCATACATATTCTCATTTACTCTTGCAGGAAACAACGATTGGCGAGGCGGTTTTAGGGTTATTTTTATAATTCAAATCGCCATTGCAATTTTGGCGTTTGCAACACTTTCCGTCTGGACTAAAGTTAAAGCTAAAGAACCCGAAAAGGATAACTTTACTCCACAAACGTTATCTCTAAAACAAATGGCTAAAATGCGCCCCGTCAGGGTTGCGTGGGTGGTATTCTTCTCCACTTGTGCGTTGGAATTTTTATGCGGAACGTGGGGTTGCACTTTCTTAGTTAAAACAAAAGGGGTAACCGAATCTTATGCCGCCGCCCTTATTACCCTTTACTACTTGGGAATAACTCTCGGTAGGTTCTTGTCGGGCGTAATCTCTAAAAAAGTGTCGTGTGGTGGAATATTAACAATAGGTTTTAGCATGGTTGCCGTGGGCGTGGTTAGTTTCTTTTTCAACCTTCCACCATGGCTACTTGGAATTGGCTTTTTACTAATAGGTTTAGGTAACGGACCGACCTTCCCTAACTTAACTCACGTTACTCCGCTAATTTACGGAAAAGAACGTTCGCAATCGATAATAGGAACGCAGATGGCGGCGTGTAATTTGGGAATACTCTTTATGTATGCGGTAAGCGGTCCGCTTTTTCAAGCGATATCGTTTAAGGTTTTCCCATACTTTGCACTAATCTCGTTTGCCGTTATGGTTTACGCGTTTATGGTTTATCAAAGACTTCTCGTAAAAGACGGAAAGAGTTTTTACGCTTGGCATTGATTTACCCGTTAAATGGTGGTATAATTGAGTAAAGGAATACGAATATGAAAAGAATTGCTAAATTTGAAAAAGTTAGTCTTGCAGAATTTATAAAGACAGAAAAACAAGAAAACTACGACAACGTGCTTTTGCCAAAGCGCGCGACGAGTGGGAGCGCTGGCTATGATTTTTTTGCAGTAGAAGATTTTACGCTTGCCCCTAACGAAACAATTAAGATTGCAACGGGCGTTCGCGTTAAGATAGAGTGCGGTTGGGTGCTCAAACTCTACCCCAGAAGTAGTTTAGGCTTTAAGTATAGACTTCGCCTTGACAACACGGTTGGCATAATCGACAGCGATTACTACAATGCTGATAACGAAGGTCATATATTTATAAAACTTACCAACTGTGGCGATAAGCCCTTGACGGTAGAAAAAGGCAAGGCGTTTGCCCAAGGTGTGTTCGTTGAATATGGAATAACAGTTGACGACGACGCTCAAGAAGACCGAGTAGGCGGTTTTGGTAGCACGGATAAAAATAAATAAAAATATAAAAACTCCCGAAGCGTTCGCTTCGGGAGTTTGTTTTTAAATTAATCGGTAGATTATTCACCCTTGAATGGTAATAAGTCTACTAATCTTGCACGTTTGATAGCCTTTGCTAAAACTCTTTGGTGTTTAGCGCAAGTGCCGGTCATACGTCTTGGGAGAATTTTGCCACCTTCGGTGATGTATTTCTTTAAAAGGTTGATATCCTTGTAATCAATAGCATCCTGTTTATTTTGACAGAAAGCGCAAACCTTTCTGCGGGGAATTCTCTTAACAAATTTCTTGCCCTCTTTAGCAGGAGCAGGTGTTCCTTCTGCTGCTACTGGGGTAGTATTAGTAATTTCTTCCATGATTTACTCCTTTAATAATTACTTTTGCCTATGCAAAAATTAGAAGGGAAGCTGGTTGTCGTCAATAGCTTCCAAGCGTGGTTGTTCTCTCCTTGAAGAAACGGATTCGATATCATCAACTGATTCAGAAGCCCCTCTTGGAGTTAAAAATTCCACTTCGTCTGCAACGATGTCGGTAACGTATCTCTTATTGCCGTCCTTATCGTCGTAAGAGCGGTTTTGAAGTCTACCAACAACTGCAACTTTGTTACCTTTCTTTAAGTATTTACCGCAGTTTTCTGCTCTGCCACGCCAAACTGTGATGTTGAAGAAATCAGCTTCACGGTTTCCGTCTGCGTTAGCAAAATCCCTTGATACGGCAATTGAAAATCTGCATACTGCAATTCCGCTTGGGGTTTCAGAAAGTTCTGGGTCGCGGGTTAAATTACCCACTAAGATAACTTTATTCATACGTTTTCTCCTATCCTTATCTTATCTCTTGGTTATTAATCTTCTGATTAAACCGTCTGTAATGCCTGCAATACGCTTAATTTCTTCAACTAAGGTTTTTGCTGCTTCAAACGTCATCAAAACGTAGTAACCTTCGGTCTTGTAGTTGATTGGGTATTGAAGTTTCTTAACACCCCAACGATCAACGTTTTCTACAACGCCACCGTTATCGGCAACCAAAGATTCGAACTTTTTGATGATGCTTTCTTTTGCTTCATCAGCTAATGAAGCGTCTAAGATATAAAGCATTTCATATTTCGTCATAAAAATTTACCTCCCGGACTTATTCGGCTTGCATTAAAGCAAGCAAGGTTTAATGGTTTTGCCGTATGCCAAGCAAAACGCGTATAGTAATTATATATATATTTTATAGATTTGTCAACAAATTAACTTAACTTTTAAAAATAGTGTTATTCGCGCGCGTGCGCCACAATATAGGCTATTTTTTATAAGATTTACACTTTTCTAAAAGGTATTCCTTGGTATTCTTCGTGGGCTCTTGCTGGCATATAGCAAGCAATTTTTTAAGCGTTTCGCCTATCTCTACACCGTTAAAGCCTAACCCCATAATATCTTTAGCGGAAATTTTTAAATCTTTGATAGAAAAAGGCGTTCCTAACTCTATCATCTCCCTATAAATTTCTTTCCACTTTTTAACGGTTGGGCAAACTTCTTTAGACTCCCCACTTGCCCTAAAATCGGCTTGTTTTAGTAGCAAAATTTTGTCTAAAATATCGGCGTTTTTAATGATAAATTTTTTAACCTTTTCCTTACCCGTTTTTAAGTCCATATCATACATATGCGAGCCGACGATTCTACAGGTTTCTTCTACCGTTTTATTATCTGCCTTTAAGCCGTATAGAATGTTTTTAATTAAGGACACAGCATAGTAATCGTGGCGGTAAAAATTGCCGTTTTTAATAAAGCAAGAAGGCTTTGCAACGTCGTGTAAAAGAGCGGATAATCTTATGCTTTTATGGGCGTATAAAAAACATTTTAGGCTGTGCTCTAAAACGTCGTAAAGGTGAAAATCTTTTCTTTGCTCCATTCCCCTACCAAACGCTAAATCAGGTAAGATTTTATCTAAAACCCTTGTCTCGTCAAGCACCTTTAACGCGCGGTAATGTCCGTCTTTTGGCGAAAAAGAAAACTTTGTGTCAGCGACCAATATTCGCTTTAATTCCGCCCAAATTCTCTCTTTTGAAATATCGTCGATATTTTGCGCGTTTTCTCTCGCAACTTTTACAACTTGCTCGGTAGGAACAAAGCCCAACTCCCCGCTAAACCTTGCAAGGCGCATAAGCCTAAGCCCGTCGTGATTAAACACCTGTTCGGGGGCTTTAACCGTGTCTAAAACTCCGTTTTCCACGTCCTTTATTCCGTTCAATGGATCTACGAGTTTTTCGTCTAAAATATCGTAGTAAATAGCGTTGCACTTAAAGTCCCTACGAAGTGCGTCTTCCATAATATCGTCGGTTTGTATAACCTTGTCGGGCGAATGCTTTCCACCTGCCGAATACCCGTCTTTTCTAAACGCCGTGTATTCGTATTTTTGACCGTCAATCTTAAAAACTACCGTGCCCGTTCGTGGGTATAACGCGACGATTTTTCCACCAACTTGGTTTACCGCATTTTCCATCTCGTAAACACAAGTGGGGGCGCAAAGGTCAACGTCTTCGGAAAAACTTTTATCTATTAAAAAATTGCGAACGACACCGCCAACCGCATATAACGGACGATTGGTTAGTTCTGCTACTTTTTTAAGTTTTTGGTTAAAGGGAATTTTCATATTTATATTTTACCACATTACCTAAGTTTTGTGAACTACGTAGCCAAATTTTTCGACCATTTTATATCAAAATATTGACCTAAATCAGTTATATCAAAAATATATTATTATATTTTTAGAATACCCTTGTTTATTTTTTCAATTTGTAGTAAAATTGACGTGATACAAAGGAAAATGATATGTTAAATTTTATTATAAACCCAAAAGCTGGCGGTAAGGACGGCAAAAAAATCAAAAAGGCGCTTCCTAAACTTGAAAAGCGTCTTATTGAACGCGGTGTGGATTATATTTTTCACATGACCAAGCGCCCCAACCAAGCGACCGAACTTACTGAAATGCTTATAAACCAAGGGGCTACCGACATCGTTATAGTTGGTGGCGACGGGACTTTGCACGAAGCAATCAACGGTTTTTCTAACTTTGAAAAGGTTAACATGGGCATTATTCCCTGCGGAACGGGCAACGACTTTGCAAGCGCGCTAAATCTTCCCTTAGACCCCGTTGAAGCGCTTGACGTTATTATCGACGGAACGCCTAAGTTTACTGACTTTATGCAAATGCCGACCGTTCGCGGTCTCAACATTATCGGAACGGGTATTGACGTAGACGTGCTTAAACGTTACCGCGCAAAAAAGAAAAAGAGCAAACTTTCTTATACGACCTGTCTTATCGCTACCCTTTGCAAGTTTAACTACTGTGAGTTTGACGCGGAATTTAACGGACACAAAGACCATTACCGCTCGTTTATAGCCGTCGTTGCAAACGGCAACCGCTTTGGCGGTGGTCTTGAAATTTGCCCACCTGCCGTTCCAACTGATGGAACGCTTGACTTCGTTGCTGTTGACGAGATTGCAAGGCTTAAAATCATAGGTGCATTCCTTAAACTTAAAAAAGGCAAAATTCTTGAGATTCCTCAAGCGCACCACTACCAAACCAAAAAGGTTAGCGTTTTCCCAACCGAAAAGTTTATCGTTAACGTTGACGGCGAACTTTACGACGACATTCCATTTGAAGTGGAAATTGTTTCAGACAAATTAAAGGTTTATAGACCTTAATTATAAATAAAAAGGCGACTAAACTCGCCAAAAGAGGTATTTACATGATTAAGATTTTACAATTCGGCGAAGGCAACTTTTTAAGAACTTTCGTAGACCTGTATTTCGACACCCTTAACAAAGAGGGCGGAGATTACTCGGTTGACATCGTCAAGCCCATCACTTTCGGCTCACTTGAAAGATTTAAAAAGCAAAACAACAAATACCACATCATTCTTCGTGGTGTTAAAGACGGCAAGCCTGTTGAAGACCCTTACAAGGTTGACGTTTTAAATAGCGCTCTTGACCTTGAAGAATACGACAAGATTTGCGCTTGCTTTGCTGACGAAGAATTAAAGATTATCGTTTCCAACACTACCGAAGCAGGTATTTGCTACAACGGTAACGACAAAATAGAAGGACTTTTTGAAATCACCTATCCTGCAAAACTTACCAAACTTTTACTCCATCGTTTTGAAACGCTTGGCGAAAAAGCAGGCGATTTATATCTCCTTCCCGTAGAACTTATTGACAACAACGCAGACGCTTTATACGACTGTGTTAAAAAGTATATCAAACTTTGGAACTTATCCGCTGACTTTGAAAAGTGGATTGACACAAAAGTTTACTTCTGCAACACCTTAGTAGATAGAATCGTTTCGGGATATCCCAAAACCCCAGAAGACGTTGCTCACATTGAAAAACTTTTAGGCGAAAAGGACGAACTCGTTTCTATTGGCGAACCTTTTGGGCTTTGGGCTGTTGAAAAGAAGGGCGAAATCGCTAAATACGTTAAGGAAGGCGTTCACAACATCGAAGTTGTTTTAACCGAAAACATCGGCTACTACAAAAAGCGTAAAGTTCGCGTTCTTAACGGAAGCCACACCAACATCGTTTGCGCTGGTATGTGGCTTGGTGCTGAAACAGTTTACGATTGCATGGAAGACGCTAAACTCGTTAAATTCCTTAACGACACCTTAACAGAAGAAATCGTGCCTTTCGTTTCTGACGATATTGCTGCTACTACCGTATTTGCGGACAGCATTAGAGAAAGATTCTCTAACCCATACCTTAACCACCAACTCATAAGCATTTCACTTAACAGCATTTCTAAGTGGAAGGCAAGAGATTTACCAAGCTTTAAGGACTACTACAAAGCGCACGGAAAAATCGCGCCCAACATGACTATCGGTTTCTCGTATTTAATGGCTGTTTATACTTCTCTTAAAAAGGACGGCGACGTGTTTAAGGCTGTTCTTCCACACAAAGAAGTTGAATATAAAGACGACGTTCCATACTTAGAATTCTTCGCTAACGGTGGAAGCGCTATTGACTTTATGAAAAACGTTGACGTTTGGGGCGAAGACCTTACTGCTTACGAAGGTTTTGCTGAAGCTGTTGAACAAAATCTTATCGCTATCAAACAGGGAAAAAATCTTTTATGAAAAATACCGTTATAATAAATGAAAAAGACAACGTGGGAATAAATCTTGTTGGCGACGACAAGATTCCCGCAGGTCATAAGTTTGCCCTAAAAGACATTGCTAAAGGCGAAACCGTTATCAAATACGGACAAGTTATCGGCAGAGCAACTTGCGATATCAAAAAGGGCGATTGGGTGCATACTCACAACGTTAAATCGCACTTAGACGAAAACTTTGAGTATTCTTACAACCCAGAAATCGTAGAACCTAAAATCAAACAAGGTTTCTTTAAGGGTTTTAAACGCCCTTACGGCAGAGCGGGAATTAGAAATGAAATTTACATAATTCCAACCGTTGGTTGCGTAAACAACGTTTGCATGCGCATAGAAAAACTCGCTCAAAAATACGTAACCGGTTCTATCGACGGAATCTTTGCACTCACCCATCAATTTGGTTGCAGTCAACTTGGCGAAGATAACGAAAACATTAAAAAGTTACTTTGCTCTATCGCGCTTAACCCCAACGCAAGCGCAGTATTATTCGTTGGTTTAGGCTGTGAAAACAACGGGCTTGACGGCATTAAAGAGTATTTAGCGCCGTATAATCGCACCAACATCGCTTACTTTAACACTCAAGAAGTTGAAGACGACGTTGAATACGGCTTAGAAATCATTAAAAAATTCGCTGACGAATATAAAGACGCTAAAAGAGAAGACGTTCCTATAAGCGAACTTTGTATCGGGTTAAAGTGTGGTGGAAGCGACGGTTATTCAGGTCTTACCGCTAACCCGTTAGTTGGTAGAATTTCCGACAAAATCGTTTCATTTGGCGGAAGCGCAATACTCACCGAAGTTCCCGAAATGTTCGGCGCAGAACAACTTCTAATGAACAAGTGCGAAAGCCAAGAAATTTTTGAAAAGTATAAAAAGATGATAGTAGACTTTAAGGCTTTCTATACTAAAAACGGCTTCCCCGTTTACGAAAACCCAAGTCCAGGCAACAAAAAGGGCGGTATCACTACTCTTGAAGAAAAGAGCCTCGGTTGTATAGAAAAAGCCGGCACTACTAAAATCGTTGACGTTTTAGATTACGGCGAACAAGTTAAAAAGCAAGGCGTTTCTGCACTTAATGCACCAGGAAACGACCTTATTGCTTCTACCGCTCTTGCAAGTAGCGGTTGCCAAGTAGTTTTATTTACTACCGGACGCGGAACACCGTTCTCTACCTTCGTTCCTACAATGAAGATTGCAACAAACAACCGTCTTTCTTCATTTAAGGACAACTGGATAGACTTCAACGCATATCCAATGAACGAAGATGAACTTTTCGACCTTTTAATCAAGACGGTTAACGGCGAATACAAGTGCAAGAGCGAAGACATTAGAGAAATTGCATTCTATAAAACGGGAGTTACGCTATGAGTTATTTGAAAGACAATTTTTTACTTACTAACAAATCGGCTGAAAAACTTTACTTTGACTACGCAAAGGACATGCCTATTTTCGACTATCATTGTCACCTTCCCGAAAAGCAACTTTTAGAAAACGCAGAATTTAACGACGTTTTTGAAATTTGGCTTAAAGGCGACCACTACAAGTGGAGACTTATGAGAAATTACGGCATTAACGAAGAATTTATCACGGGCGACAAGTCTAACAAAGAAAAATTCGTTACATACTGCAAAGTTTTGGGAACGGCGTTTGGTAACCCACTTTACCATTGGTCACAAGTAGAACTTAAAGAGTTCTTTAATTGTGAAATTGAAATCAACGAACAAAACGCTGAACTTATTTGGAATTGGTGCAACGACTATATTGCTCTAAACCATATTACCCCACAAAGCCTTATTGAAAAGTCAAACGTAACGCATCTTTTCACCACTAACGAGATTTTTGACGATTTAACTACTTTTGAAAAGATTGCAAAAAAAGACTACAAGTTTAAGGTAATTCCTGCATTTAGAGCAGACAAGATTATGAACATCGACGCTGCACCTTACTGCGATTACATTAAAATTTTAGAAGGCATCACCCACCCCATTAAGAACATTGAAGATTTAGAAAAGGCTATTGAAATTCGTCTTAACGAGTTTATAAAAGTAGGCACAACGGCAGCCGACATCGCTGTTGAAAAGGTTTTACCCGTTGCAAGCAAAGAAGATGCAGACAATGCGTTTAAGAGCGTTCTTTCGGGCAATGGTGTTAGCATCGAACAAGCAGACGCGTTCAAAGGATATTTTACATATTTCCTTATGAAGTTATATGCTAAATACAAAATCGCAACCGAACTTCACGTAGGCGCAATGCGTAACAACAACGCAAAAATGCTTGCTAAACTCGGCTTAGACACAGGCTTTGATAGTATTTCCGACACCAACAGTATCGGTTATATGAGCAGACTTTTCGACAGACTTAACAACGAAGACAGTTTGCCAAAAACTATCGTATTTAACCTTAACCCAAAAATGAATGCCGAAATTATGACGCTTATCGGTTCTTTCCAATCTGACGAAGCCAATGGCAAAATGCAATACGGCCCTGCTTGGTGGTTCTTAGATAACAAGGTTGGTATGGAAAAACACCTTGAAGACCTTACGGCAACAGGTCATATCGCAGTATTTGTTGGTATGCTTACCGACAGCCGTTCACTACTTTCTTATCCACGCCACCACTATTTTAGAAGAATACTTTGCAACTACCTTGGCGGTATGATGGAAAAGGGCGAAATGACAAACGACTTTGAACTCGTTGGCAAAGTTGTTCAAGATATTTCTTATAACAATTCGATTAAATATTTAGGAGTTAAATAAAAATGGATAAACTTATTCCTGTAGTAGTAATCAAAAATTTAGAAGACACCGTTCCTACCCTTAAAGCATTAAAAGAAGGCGGTATCAACTGTGCTGAAATAACTTTCAGAACGGCTTGCGCGGCTGAAGCCATTGCTCTTGCCGTTAAAGAGTTCCCCGATATGAACGTGGGCGCAGGCACGGTTATCAATGCTAAACAATGTAAAGACGCGTTAAAGGCTGGCGCAAAATTTATCGTTTCCCCAGGTCTTTCTGCTGACGTTGCAAAGGTTTGCAAAAAAGCAGGCGTTCAGTATTTCCCTGGTTGCGTAACCCCAACCGAAATTATGCAAGCGTTAGAACTCGGTATTACAATCGTTAAGTTCTTCCCTGCAAACGTTTACGGCGGACTTAAAGCGTTAAAGGCACTCGCTGCACCATTCCCACAAATCAAGTTTATCCCAACGGGCGGTGTTGACTTAACCAACCTTAAAGAATTTATGGAATTTGATAAAATCTACGCAGTTGGCGGTAGTTTTATGATGAAGGGCGACATCGTCGCTACTTGTAAGGAGGCATTAGCATTATTATGAAAAAAGTTGTAACTTTTGGCGAGTTGATGTTAAGACTCGCTCCCGAAAACTATTTAAGATTCGTTCAAAGCGACAAGTTTGAAGCAACCTTTGGCGGTGCAGAAGCAAACGTTGCAGTTTCTCTTGCAAACTATGGCTTTGACGCTCAATTCGTTTCTAAACTCCCCGACCACGAAATCGGTCAAATGGCTGTTAACTCTTTAAGAAAGTTTGGCGTTAACACTTCTAAAATCGTTCGCGGTGGCGACAGAGTTGGTATCTACTACTGCGAAAAGGGCGCTTCTCAACGTCCAAGTAAAGTTATTTACGATAGAGCAAATTCTTCTATTGCAACTGCAAAAGAAGACGACTTTGATTGGGAAAGCATTTTTGAAGGCGTAGAATGGTTCCATTGGACGGGCATTACCCCCGCTCTTTCTGATTCAGTTGCAGCTATCACTTTAAAGGCTTGCAAAGAAGCAAAGAAGCGTGGCATTACCATTTCAACCGACCTTAACTTCCGTAAAAAGTTATGGAGCAAGGAAAAGGCAGGCGAAGTTATGGGCGAACTTTGTAAATACGTTGACTACTGCATCGCTAACGAAGAAGACGCAAAAGACGTTTTCGGCATCGAAGCAGACGGCACGGACATTTACTCAGGCAAACTCAACCACGAAGGCTATATTTCAGTTGCTCAAAAACTTACCGATAGATTTGGCTTTAAGGGCGTAGCAATCACGTTAAGAGAGAGTTTATCAGCAAACGACAACAACTGGTCTGCAATGCTCTATACTGACGGCAAAGCGCATTTCTCAAAGAAATACGCAATGCACATTGTAGATAGAGTTGGCGGTGGCGACAGCTTTGGCGGTGGACTTATCTACTCACTCCTTTCTGGTTACAGCGCACAAGACGCTATCGAATTTGCAGTTGCAGCAAGTTGCTTAAAGCACTCAATTGAAGGCGACTACAATATGGTAAGCGTTAAGGAAGTTCAAACACTTGCTGGCGGCGACGCTTCAGGCAGAGTTCAAAGATAATTTAAGAAAAACATTAAACAAAAGGCGTTAGTTAAAACTAACGCCTTTTTATGTTAATAAATTTATTTTATTCCTTTTCTGTTATGGTTTCAGTAAAATCTTGTTCCCCAACTATTGCAATTAATTCAGCCCTTGTTTGAATCTCGGAAAAGGTTGAATAGCGAATATGCAAAACGTCACCAGCGTGAAGGGTTTTCGCCGTTTGCTGGTCGGTTTGGGGTTTACGAGTTTTACTTGGAATTATGGAAAGCAATAAAAAGTTTGCCGGCCACAAAATATCCCTTGCGTGTTTGTATTCTGCAAAAGAGCCTTCTTTAATCGTGATGCGAGCATCAATGGTTTTTCTTTCGTGGGTTTCTTCTTGTGCTTTTATTAAGTTGTTTATAATGCTGTCGTTTATGCCTTTTATGCCAAAAATTTCGGTAATGATATAAGATACTGCAACAACTATAATAACGTAAAGAATATTGTTTACACAACCAAGCGCTTCTAAAGAAAATACTATTGCAGTAAGTGGCATCTTCATCATTGAAGCTATACACCCAGCCATACCTAACGCCAAAATTACAGTATAGTATCCGTTTATATTAAATAAACTTTCCAATCCCCTACCAACGATTGCCGCAACTATTGCGCCTAATACTATAAAAGGGACGAATACGCCACCCGTCAGTTTATTGGTGTTAGCAAACAACGTCAAGGTCATACGAACAAGTAGTAGAATAACAAGTCCGTAAATTGCAATGCTTTCTTGTGTTAAACTATGAAAAAGTTCGTGACCCGTTGAAACGAAAGAATAAGACAGTAATCCGAGTGCAAGCGTTAATGAAAATACGATAAATATCCTTACACAATGTGGAACTTTTTTTAGTTTAACCATAATAAATTTACTTATTAAATGGTAGTATTTTAAAAACACAACTGCGAAAAGCCCTATTATCACCCCTATTACAAGTGGTATCCAAGCATCTTTTACAGAAAGAGTTGCAACGCTCATACCTGGAAAAAGGGAGATACTTAACCCTAACATGGGGCTGAATATATGCGATATGATTTGTGCAAACAATACTGAAATGGTAGCGACAATTAATATCATGGGCGAAATTTTTTGGTGCGCTTCTTCAACGGCAAAAAGAACTCCCGAAACAGAAGCCCCCGTCGCAACGGCAAAGCCCGCACACGCACCACCGGTCATAGAATAACCGCTCCACGCCGAATGTTTTTTAGGCGCAAAACTTACACTGCCCTTGCCCACAGCTGTTCCCATAAGAACTGACGGACCTTCTGGTCCCAAAGGCACACCTATCAGAAACGACGTTAACGACATAAAAAATACGCCGATTAAAGTCCTTAGCCACTTAAAAGTAACAATGTTTCTAAGAAGCGCAATCGAAGAAGGAATGCCTCCGCCACGAACCCTGGGTTGCCTTTTATATATGTAAGCAAAAAGTTTAGCTATACCCCAAAAGGCAAGCAATATCAAGGGCACAAAATATAGATTAGCTCGTAAAAACACGTAAGCGTTTTGCGAAAAAGAAATTACGTATTTTGCAACAAACTTAAAAAGCATGACAACGCATGCAGTTATAATACCGGTAATCGCACCAAACGTGAATGCTGGACATATTAAATTTAGAAAACAGTGCTTTATCTTATTCATCTTTTTTGTTCCTAATTGTCGCGTTTAATATATAAGTGTAATCTCATCATCTTTGCAATAAAAACCAATGTCTTTTAAAACAAAAATGTATCTCAAAGACGACTTGCAATATTATAACACTTTTTTAATTCATTTTCAACAAAATAAAAAGCCATGCTTTTTTGCTTTTCCTAACAAAAATCATTTTTATAATCGTGTTCTCTTAACCCGCTTTGCTCTTCATAGGATTACATAAAAACGTATTTTTACAGTTTTTCCATATCAGTAAGTTTTATGTCGCAAGGTCTATCTTTGGTTTCTATCCATAGTTCCTTATCTTCAACCGTCTTAAAAGCCGAATAATATCGCTTTCCAAATTCCATCAAAGAATTATGATTAAAATGCAAGTTGTCTGGATTTGAAGTCAACCCCTTTGCCGAAGCAAAAGCCGTTTTTGGAAAAACTTGCGCAAACTTTTCAAGCGCTTTGTTTACGTGAACGTAATTCGCAAGTTCTGGGTTTTCTACTCTGTCCTTTAAAAAATCGCCAAGCCCACCAACAACGATTGGAACTTCTGCACCAAGTTGTGTTCTAAACGCGGTCATTATAGCCGTTACTTTTTCTAAATATAGTGGATAGCGTTCCTCTCTGCAATCTCCTTCGCCTTGATGCCATAAAATAGCCACGAGTTTAGAAGTTCTCATAGCAAGTTTTACTTGAAATACAGCGTGGTCAAATAATATCTCGCCCTCTTTCCATTGGTCAAGCGTCGTTCCGCCGTCCGCACAAGGAATAATGCCAACTTTTACGTCTGTGTGCTCGTTAGCATACTGCATAGCAAAAGTTTCTGCAAGGCAAGTGCCTGAAAAAGAGCGGTCAAAGTTAACTGGGCGAAACATTGGCATCCACCTTCCGTTCCTTAAAACATTTAAAAGTCCACCTCGATTATCTAGTGGCTCTGCAGTGTCAAGAAAGCCACGCCCCGCCATATTCGATTGTCCAATTATCAAAATAGAATGCATCATTCTTGCTCCTTTAAGCCGTTACAAAACTAATTTTTTTAATTATATTACACTTGCCTTAAAAAGACAAGTCTTTTAAAAAAATCTAAAAAACACTAACTCAAAAAGAAAAAACCTAACCCGAGTTTGATGTTCAGATTAGGTTACGAGTGGCTGCGGGGGTATTGAACTATCAGAGCCTATTTTATGCGATTACTTTTTAAAAACGTCGGGGCGAAGCCCTATGTTTATAAATTCATCGTTTCTAATTTGCCCTTTGCCGTATCCTGCCGAGCGATAATGCTTACTTTTTATATCTATTTCTGCTTTTATGCTTCCTATTTCTTTTCCTAGGTCTTTTATTATCTTTCCATTTGGACCGACTATCATTGAACATCCACCGTGGTTATCGTCGTTCATTGAATAAGAAGATTTCAACACAAACGCATTGCACCTAAAAGCAATCATTTTAGTCTGTGCTCTAATTATGTCTGCATCTTCACCACGTTGATAACCAGGAATAATTATAACGTCAGGTTTTTGGTTTGCTAAATACTCTATCTGTTCATTAAAATAAACGTCGTAACAGGTCAAAAACCCGAAACGAATTCCATCAACTTCGCAAACGCATTTGCCGTCGCCATATTCTACGCCCAATTCAATTTCAGATGGTGGTAAATGAATTTTATCGTAAACAAAAGCCATTTCACCTTTTTTATTAAATAAATACGTGCTATTTTTAATTGAGCCGTCTCTATCTTCTAAAACGTTTATAGCAACGTAAGCAGATTTTTCTTTTGCAATTTTTTTAGCCTTTTCTAGCATACTTTTCGCACGAGAAATTGCCTTCCGTTCATTTTCCACGTCGCTTAATCCTCCTGCGTTTGAATACTCAGGCAAAACAATTAACGCATCTTTATTAACTTTTGCAAGTTCTTCTAATAAAAATTCTGCTATTTTTTTATCAGGATTATCCCCCATAAAATATGCGGGCTGAACAACTGCAACTTCCATTTTCCACCTCTAAAAAATTTTTTAATATTATATAATTTTCCACACAAAATGTCAATAAGTAAAAAACTGCAAAGCCATAGGCAGCTCTGCTAGTGTTTCACTTGGTTGCGGGGTTTCTGCCCCTTGATAAGGGGAAAGCAAACAAAGTTTGCGAGGGGTTAGCCGTCTCCGGCTGAGGAAGGAATTTGCTTCTCTCGAGCCTCCCGCAAAACAGTCCACTTTTTAACCTCCGGGTTAGTTGGTGCGTTGCACCAAAGCATTGGCTTCGCCAAAGCCGTTCCCCTTTCGCCTATTTGCTTAAAACATATGCAACAACGCAAGATGGCAAAGAGGAACGGCTGAAAAGATAATTGAAGAAAGTCAAAAGATTTTAAAAAATTTAAATAAATAATTGCAAAAAAATAAAATCGCTTTTGTATTATGAAAAGCGATTTTTTATTTTAGTTATTTTTTGCTATTAAATCCATACATTTTGCAAGCATACGCATAACGTGGAAAGGTCCTTTATAAGTATGACCTTTGCAAGGTGGCTCGGTAGGAACACCATCTCTTCTTAAATAGCCAAACCACTCGCCGTATTCACGGTCTGAAAAATGCTTGAAAGAATAATCAATTACTTTATTTAAAATTTCTTTATATTTATCTTCTTTAGTATAGAGGTAGAACATAAGTGAAGCAATAACAGTTTCGTTATGAGGCCACCATAATTTCATATCGTGTTCGTACGCTTCAACGGGTAAACCTAAAATGTCTTTAAAGTATAAAATGCCACCGTACTCTTTATCCCAACCGAAATTAATCGCATCGTTAAAAATAGTTGAAGCAACGTTTATAATATCTTTATCGTTCCTTTTAATGCCCTCTTCAAGTAGAAACCAAGAACACTCTATATCGTGGCCAGGATTGATTACTCTACAAGAAGACGTATCGAGTATTACGCTATTATCAATTGCGCTAACATTTTCAAAAGTTGCTTTATATTCAGGTTTATAAAAGCACTTAATATCTTCAATGAGTTTAGTTATAATATCATTGTAATAATCGTAACACGCCGTATCTGCATCGCGCATAATTGATGCAACGTTTAATAAAATCATAGGGTTTGCAAGCGATTTGGTGTTTCTCGTTTCGCTATAAACCTTTGGAGTGATTTTATAAGGGTCGGTTGACGGATCTAAATACATATTGTAAACAAAATTAAAATATTCTTTTGCAATTTCAAGATGCTTTTCTTCTTTTGTTGCCATATAATATTCAGCGTTTGCAATTATATAGAAAGTTTCACTAAAGAAATATCTCCTTTTTCTTAAAGGTTTACCATCACGAGTTACGTTAAAATACATTCTTTTATCTTTATCTATACAATAGTTTGTAGCAAAATCTAAACAACTTTTTGCAATTTTTAAATACTCATCCTTCTTTTCGATATTGTTATAAATGTACGAAAATGTCCACGCGCAACGACCTTGCATCCAAACGCTTTTATCGGTAGAATAAATTTTACCACTTCTATCTAAACAAGTAATAACGCCACCGTACTTTTCATCTACGCCGTTTTTAAGCCAAAACGGAATACAAGAATTTAAAAGTTCGTCTTTAAACTGATTATATATTTTATTCATAATATCACCTTTACTCGTTATCAACTATTGGGCTTTTGCTAACTTTATAAATAATATCTTCCGATTTAATATTAGGGTCCCATAAAGTTTCGGCATAAATGGCAACAGGAAGAGTGATTTTATATTCAAACATACCGTCTTCAACAAGTGCTTGAACTATTGAATTTTCGCCGTTTTTAGCAATGGCTTCAATAATTTGGCGATAATAATCGGCATTTTTAATCCAGCCACCAAGTGCTATTTTCCAAATTTTGCCTTTTATAACTTCCCTTTCTTGTATAAACTTTTTATTATAAGTTCCCATAATATAAGTTTTATTATGGTGGTGCTCAAAGGTCCCCCAGTCCAAATTGCTCATACCTTTAAGTACTACGCCGAATTTTTCATCGCTTCCTCTAAGCGTTAAAATTTCTTCGGTGAATTTTAAGGTATCTTCAAAGTTTTCAACAACTTCTGACCTATAAGCATATGGAAACGAACCACAGTCTTCCCAAACAATGTAAATACGCTTATCTAATTTTCTTAAAATATCAAGGTAAGGTTTAACAGAAGTTGCGTGTAAACCAAATTGAATATGAAGTTCAGGATTTATTTTTAAAAGTTCGCCACCAATGTCGTTAACGAGTTCAGTTACTATTTGCGCAATAGGCTTATTATTAATCATAGATTCGCTAAGTTCGGTAAACGATTGAAAATAAATACCGTCTGCATTCATGCTAGAATATTGTTTATCGTATACGGATAAAACTTCTTTTTTAATTTGCTTTAAGCCTTCTTCAGAGCATATCTCGTTTAACTTAGTTTTAAGTTTTGCAAACCACCCCCAAGAGAAGCCCCAAATTACTTTTATGCCGTAAGAGTGAGCGTAATCTACTATATCTTTAGCGTTAAATGGCACAAAATCGTTCCAAATAACAACTTCGTTAAGTTTAAGTTTAGCCATATTTTCAAAGAAAGTTCTATAATCATAAATAACGTAGCCCCAAGTCCAAATAGCACGAGTTTTAAGTTTAGGATAGTTACTGCATTTAAATTCGTTTAACCCCCTTTCCAATATGTTTTTATAGTGACTTTCGCCCCATATGTATCCCGTTCTATGAATATAATCGCCTAAATAAGAGTTAATAAATTCCATACAGCCGTATAAAACACCCTTATCGTCGTAACCGGCGATTGCAATAGTATAAGTTTCTTCGTCTTCTTTATTTGGTTTACCAACGTAAATTGAGTATCCTTCTTCTCTACTTGGCACATCAATTAAATTTAATTTAGCATAAGAACTAAGAATGCTATGAGTATTAACGCTACCTACTGCAATTATATTATTTTCTTTTATATCGTCTTCGCTAAGTTCGCCAACCATTTTTATAGGTAAAACGTACGATACAAGCCCTGCGATGTAGCCGTTAAACATATTTATCGCATTTTTGCGCACTCCTTCATACTCGTCAATAACTAAAATCCATCTTTTTTCCATCGTTAAATCCTCCAAATAGATTTGCACTCATATTATTCCATATTTTTTAATCTTAAACAATATCACACGCACGCGTCTTGCATATCATTTTTTATTATCTTAAATATTGACAAATTGTACGTTTTATGATAGTTTTATATTATGAAAAACTTTTATAAAACTAAACACTCAATAGTATTTCAAGAAGATTTTTATAATTGGGAAACGGGCGAGTTGCTTTCACCTATCGAAACGCAAAATTACACTATTATTCAAGTTGCAGAACTTTATTATAATAACGCTTTTAAAATAAGAGAACACGTTCAATTTTGTGATTTAGAAATAACCTTTCCAATAACAAATGGTATAATATGCTCAACTAACGGCGTTAGCGATAAACTATCAAAGCACGATTTTTACCTTTCCTTTAAGGACGAAAATCACTCGCTTTTTAGCCGTAATGGTGCAAGATACCAAACTTTTGCAATCAATTTTAAAAATAATACTTCAATACTTTTGAAATTAAAAACGATTTTTAGTTCTAATAAAGGATTTTCTATGCCGAGTTTATCGCACTATTTTACTTCTTTAATAGGCGAGTTTTTGTCAGTGGAAAAAGAGTTTTTCTTAGAGCGAGTTGACGGGCTCATTACCGAAATTTTAGTTTTAATTGCCCGTGCAGGAAATACAGTTAACGCAGTTTTAACAAACGAAAAAACGCCCGAAGATTACTTAAATTATCTTGACGAGCATTTTTTAGACATATATTCTTTAGACGAATTATCATCTCACTTTGGCTATACTTACGGCCACATTTGTAAAACCTTTAAAAACGCTTATAATTTTACCCCCGTAGAATATCTTTTAAAAAAGAAAATGGAGTATTCGGTTTTACTTTTAAAGCAAAATAAATCCCTACAAGAAATTGCCGAAATAACGGGATATTCTACCCCATATAATTTTAGTAGAGCGTTTAAAAAACACTTTGGCGTATCCCCTAAAAACTTTAAATCCAACGCGTAAAAAATGCGTAGAGCGAAAATGCTCTACGCTATTTTTATACTTCTATTTCGTAACCGTCATACGCAACGTCTATATTTGTTCCTTTAAAAATTTCTTCTGTTTTTTCGTGCGATTCCGTTAAATTATGAGTTAAATGTGTTATTACAAATTTTGTGGAATTATCGGCAATTTTACGCTTTATTAGTTCTTCTTTTAACTCAATGTTATCTAAAAAACTCATATGGAATTTGCTTGCCCTTCTTATTCCAACACCGAAAGTAGAATCCATAATAACAGCGCTAAATTTTATATTTAAACTTTCTAAAAATTTAAGATTGTCTTCTTCGGGATATCCTGAATCTATAAGATATAAAAGGCTCTTATCGTTATCAAAAATAACGTAATTTAAACTATTTAAAGATACAGCGTGCATTGCCTTTATTCCAATTACTTTATACTTTCCAACGATAGTAGTTTTATACGGCTCTATTTCATTAAACAAAACACTATTTTTAACTTCACTACCCACTCCGTATAAGGTAAATAACGCTTCACACTTTTCTTTTACGTTACTTGCTCCATAAAAATTAAAATTTTTATACTTTAAGTTATGTGCTTGCACACCACCGTGTGTAAGGGCAACGGCAGGAATAAAGTGGTCATAGTGTATGTGAGTGATAAGCGCACTTTCTACCTTTCCTAAATTTACGCCGTGTGCTATTGCATGACAGTTGGTATCGGCAGGCATATCGATAAGCAAATCTTCATTAATAAGAGTTTGCGATAAAGTTCTTAAATTTTTACCACCTAACTTTCTTGCTTCCTCACAGTGTTTACAAGAGCAAAAAGGAGCAGGAAAACTTTCGCCACCACCAGAGCCTAAAATTTTTATTTTCATAAGAAAACTCCTAAACTACTTTATTTTATTATAATCAACTTAAAACTATAAGGCAATATCTTTTAATAAAAATAAAATATCATTTTCTATTCTTTAAGCATACCTAAATCCTCTTATGTTTTTATTCTATTACCTTTTTCAACAAAATAAAAAAAACTGTTGAACCTTAGGTGGTTCAACAGTGTCTCACTTGGTTGCGGGGGTGGGATTTGCTTCTCTCGAGCCTCCCGCAAAACAGTCCACTGGACTGTTTTTTCGCCTAAAGGCGAACACGCAACCTAAAGGTTGCTCGCTCCTAATTCAAATCCCACTAAGAAAAGCAAAAAGAAAAACACCCATCAAAAGATGAGTGTTTTCTTTTTGGTTGCGGGGGTGGGATTTGAACCTCACGGCCTCCGGGTTATGAGCCCGACGAGCTACCAGGCTGCTCTACCCCGCGATACGTTTCGCTCTTTAGCGTGTTATTATAATATAACAATCTGTCTCTTTTGTCAAATATTTTCGTCAAAAAAATTTAAATATATTTGCCTAAAACTTGAATTTTATATCGCCCTTTGCTAAAATATATATATGTTTGTCAATTTCAACGGCTTATTTAATAAGGGAGACCGCGTTGCCGTGGCGCTTTCGGGTGGGAAAGACTCTATGGCGCTTCTTAACGTTCTATTAGACAACGCTCATTCTCTCGACATAACTGTCCTTGCGCTTAACGTTGAACACGGTATTCGCGGAAAGGACTCGATAGACGATTCGTTATTCGTAAAGGAATATTGCGCAAAGCGCGGTATCTCCTTGATAAGTTATGCCGTTGACTGCATTAAGACAAGCAAGGAACAAAAACTTTCCTTAGAACAGGCAGGGAGAAAACTCCGCTACGAGTGCTTTTTTGATGCAATAAAAAGCGGAAAGTGCGACAAGGTTGCAACCGCCCATCACCAAAGCGACAATGCTGAATCTATCTTATTTAATCTTCTTCGCGGAAGTGCGTCAAAAGGTCTTTGCGGAATAGAACGCAACTTTGAAAATAAGATTGTTCGCCCATTCCTTGACGTTAGCAGAGAGCAAATTGACGAATATATTGACAAAAATGCCATACCTTTCGTTACCGACCAAACCAACTTTGACGACGACTACACGAGAAACCATTTAAGGCTTAACGTTATCCCACAAATTAAAAAGGTATTCCCCGAAATGGAAAAAAGCCTTAGCCGTCTTGCTGACGTTGTAAAAATAGAAGATGAGTTTTTAGACAGACTCGCAAACGAGTCGGTGGTTATAAACGACGATACGGCACATATCAAACTCCCGTGCGCAAAGGCGTTGTTTAATCGCGCGGTAGTCATTGCCCTTAAAGGTTTAGGCGTAAAAAAAGATTGGGAAAAGTCGCATATTGACAGCGTTTATTCGCTAACCGAAAAGCAAAACGGCGCTAAAGTTAACCTACTTTGTGGAATAACCGCCATTCGCGAATACGATAAAATCACCTTTTGTCGCTTCCAAGACAACACCGACATTAAAATACCCTTTTTGGATGGAAATTTTAGTTTTGGAGAGCGCAACATTGCAATAAAGAAAGTTGCCCAAACTCAAGGCTTAGACCTTAAATCGGGACTATATTTAGACTTTGACAAAATCCCTCACTCAGCAGTAATTCGCACACCACAAAACGGTGACGTGTTTACAAAGTTTGGCGGTGGCACGAAAAAACTTTGCGATTACTTAACGGACAAAAAAATCCCGCAAAGACTTCGCGCCTCGCTTCCCGTCATTGCTGACGACAACGTGGTTTATGCTATTTTTGGAATAAGCGTTAGCGAACTTTCTAAAGTAGACGAAAAAACCAAAACGATTGTAGAAATTATATAAACACCTAAAAAGGCTTGGCGAACGCCAAGCCTTTTTATAACTTTATATTACTTATTTTTAATTTTTATTGTATATTTTTGCTTAGAAATATAACTATATCGACTTTTTGTTAAGTTTTTGAAATTTTTAACGGCTTGCTAAAAAGCAAGCCGTTATTTATGTTTTATTTTGCTTTCCCAGATGGGGGAACGCCGAGTATTTTTTTATAGTTGTGGTAAAAGGTTGTATATTGATTATAGCCAACGGCAATAGCCGCGTCCATTGCACCCATTCCTTCTTTAATGAGTTTTGCAGAATGATAAATCTTTTTAATGGTTACGTAGCGGTTAACCGAGATATTCATGCTGCTTACAAACTTATGACAAAGAGTAGACTTACTAATAAACAAGGCGTTTGCAATTTGGTCTAAAGACAATGGGCTTTCTATGTTTTTGGAAACGTATTCAACTGCCTTTTTGACAATGGGATCAACCGACATTGGGAATCCACCCATACTGCTTTTGGTGAAGATTTTTTCAAGTTCCCTAATAAGGTCTAAAATTTTTGCAAGCGCGAAAAGTGGAAGCATTTTTTCATCTTTTCCATGCGCGATTTGGAACATGATGTTTTTAATCTCGGTGTCTTCAAGAAGGTCTCTTGGTATAACCCTAAAACCGTGAACGTTAGAAAAAATTTCCCTATCGAGAACAAGTCCACCGACAGACAAAATCTCGTAAAGTTTATCCAAGTCAAACATAACGACTATGCGCTCGTAAGCGCCGTCACCAATCGTTTCTAACGAATGAATTTCGTGCGGTGGCACGAAAATAACGTCGCCCTTGTTAACAAGATACTCTTCGCCTTCAATAAGGTATTTAATTTTTCCTTGCATCAAATACAAAATTTCAAACTGGCGATGCGAGTATGGCGGAGAACCGTCTGTGCGCCCCGGTTTAACGTTAGTTAAGGAGTGGTGAAAGCAAAAATCATCAACCAACGTGTTGTATGCAGTAATTATTTGTCCCATATTTAAATTGTATCAAAATGTTTTCAAGAATGCAATGGTTTAAGCAAAATATTTAAAATCTTGCAAATACCGCAAGATAATGCAATCAACTTTTGAAAGGCGACCGCATAATATGAAGCGAATATCTAAAAAAGGGGGCAAATATGAATCCGTTTAATCAAAAACCAATGAGTTTGCTTAGCAGTTTTCAAAACTGGAAAGAACTTTACCCAAAACCGTATAACAAACACGAAGTGGACCCGTATACCAAAACGCGAATAATCCTTATGAACGGCACGGAGTTTGAAGCCAACTGGTTTTCGCACAACTTTGCTCGGCACGTTACCGACAACGACTTGCGCCGTGAACTTGCTGTGGTTAGATCTATCGAAAAGCAACAGCAAATTAAAATTTCCTTACTTAAACCTTGTAACGAAAGCGCGTTGGAACATACTATTTCTTACGAACAGTTAGCCGTAGACTTAACGGCAGAACTCGCCAAACGAGAAAGCGACTGCTACGTTAAAAAGGCGCTTGACTTTGCTTTGCTTGAAGACTTTGACCACTTATACCGCTACGCTAACCTTCTTGAAATGGAGCAAGGCATTCAGTCGGAACGTTTAGTGGGAAAATATACCGAGATAATGCCCGGAAGACCTACTATTTCTCATCATAGATTCAACAAGGATAACGTAAAGCGCAACATCAATTCCAAGACTGCCGATAAACAGACGGTGCTAAACACCATGATTATCACCGCAGCTGAGCAACAGACGATGAACTATTACATGAACATAACAAATCTTGCAACAAACGACCTTTCAAGAAAAGTTTACATGGAAATAGCGCAAGTGGAAGAAGAACACGTTACGCAATACGAATCACTTATGGACAGCAGTGCAACTTGGCTTGAAATGTTACTGTGGCACGAGTATTGCGAATGTTATTTGTATTGGTCTTGCTACGTTACCGAAACGGACGCTTACGTAAAAGCGCTTTGGGAAGAAAATCTCGACATGGAAATAGCGCACCTTAAAAAGGCAGCCGAACTGTTGGAAAAATTTGAAGGCAAACATTGGCAAGAGGTTATTCCTGACGGCGAATTCCCTGCGCCTATATCACTTCACGAAAATATTGAATACGTTAGAGGCATTTTGGGAACTACCGTGCAATACACGGGGCTTCTTGACGACTATGTAAACGTAAACGAACTGCCTGCCGACGCAAACTTCTTCCAATATCAAAGAGTGATAAACCCAACCACCGAAATAGTGCCGAGCCACCTTGTTATTGACGCGCACATTAGAAGTTATGGCAAAGATTACCGCTTTGAAGTTGCGCCAAACCCCATTAAAGAACTTCGCAACCGCACCTTAGACAACACGCAAGTTGGAAGAACGCCCGACACCGCACAAAGCACCGACTTCTTCTGCAACTTTGACCGAACGAAAAAAGATAAATAACTACACGTTTTAACCAAACAAAAACGGCTCTTGCTAATCGCAAGAGCCGTTTGTTTTTTACCATATTATAAGATTCCAATAAGACCGCTGAGTGCCGCGATTAAAACGAATAAGGTAGTTGCAACGGTTGACATCATTTTAATAAAGATATCAAGCGCAACGCCAACAACGTCTTTACGAGTATCACCTATAGTGTCGCCCGTAACAGCCGCCTTATGAGCGGCAGAGCCTTTGCCGTGACCTTCTAATTTTCCTTGTTCGATATACTTCTTAGCATTGTCGAAGGCACCGCCAGAGTTACCCATAAATATTGCACGTGGAATAGCAACGATGGTTGCACCAAGCAAGATGCCAAGAACGAAGTTAAGCCCAAAGATTGCACCACCAATAAGTGGAACGGCAAGAGCGATAATTGATGGGAACAACATTCTCTTTAACGCAGAACCCGTTGCAATGTGAACTAACTCGTTATAATCGGGATCTTTTTCACCCTTTAAGATTGCAGGGTCAGAAAGTTGTCTATCGCCAACGTTAGCAAGTTCTTTTGCCGAACGAATAGTGTTGTCGGTAAGAATAGAACAGAAGAATTCAATTAGCGCACCGCCAATAATCAAGCCTGCAACAATTGTAATTAAAGGCATACCTGCAAATACAAGTGGTGAAGTATAATTGCCTATAAATGCAACGATAAGTGAAACGGTTGCAAATGCAGCAGAACCGATTGCAAAACCCTTGCCAATAGCAGCGGTAGTGTTACCAACAGAGTCTAACTTGTCGGTAATAACACGAACTTCTGGTGCTAAGTGACAAGATTCTGCCAAACCACCAGCATTGTCTGCAATAGGACCGAAAGCATCGATAGAAACAGTTGTTCCAACGAAAGATAGCATGCCGAGTGATGCGATTGCTATGCCATAGAATCCACCAAGCAACCCCGAGAGAAGCAATGAGATTGCGATTATAGAAATGGGATACAAGCAAGAACGAGAGCCTACCGCATCGCCCTTTGTAACTACGAAGGCTTCGCCTTCAACAGAATATTCTGCAATTTGCTTTGTTGGTTTATATTTATCACTTGTGTAGTATTCGGTAATAGTTCCAATGGCAACACCACTTATAATACCAAGCACGGCACAAATCCAAGGAGATGCCCAACCTGCTTTAAAATCTAAAACGTTTTTAAGGGTTTCCGAACCAACTTTACCAAAAGCAAAATACGCAGCAAGACCACAAGTTAAAACTGAAAAACCAGCCGATATATAGGTGGCAAGGTTAAGTTCTTTGGACGGATCGTCGCCCATCTTTTTGATTTGAGCATAGAAAAGACCAATAATACAACCGAGCAAACCGCCACCCGCAACAACTAACGGGAAGATGTATGCAGAAGTAAAGATAGCGCCTGTCATGCCAGAAATAAGGCTGATTGCAACAACGATAGAAGCAGTCATTGTAGCAACAAAACTTTCTAAAAGGTCGGAACAGTTGCCAGCGATATCGTTAACGTTGTCGCCTATAAAGTCTGCAATTACGTTTGGAACACGGCTATCGTCTTCTGGTAAATCGTTACGGATTTTACCTAAGATATCAGCAGAAATATCCGCCGCCTTGGTAAAGTTTCCGCCTGCAACACGGTTAAACATAGCAACGGTAGAGCAACCTAAAGAATAAGTAGTAACTCTCATAACCGAAGAGTTTGTAAGTAACGCATCTATAAACACGATACCGCAACCTTGGTAAGCCTGAATACCGCTACCAGATAAAGTAGCAAGTTCCGTTTGAGGACCAACGCCACTAATGATAACGACTAATAATAAGCCGAGAAGTCCCATGGCTTGAACGGAAAGACCACTTACCGAACCGCCACCGAGCGCAACCTTAACGGTTTTTCCGATAGAAAGCGATTCTTTAGCAACGTTAGCAGTTCTAACGTTAGCGTAAGTAGCGCTCTTCATACCTAAAATACAAACCACACTACTCATCAACGCGCCTAAAATATAAGTAAGACCGCTATACTTTTCGATAAACAAAGAAAACAAAGCCGCAATGGATAAAACAACTATTCCAATTGTGGTGAATTCCTTTTTAAGGAAAACGCCAGCGCCCTCACGAATAATAGCGCTCATTTTCACCATACGCTCGTTGCCTTCTTTCATTCTCTTAATGTTTACGTAATTGTAAACAACGTAAACAAGTGCAAGAACGCAAATTCCGAGCATGGCAAACAACCACACTTTACTCATAAAACACCCCTTTTGTGTTAATTAGTGGTAAAACCACTATTAATTACAGTATATCATACGTAAAACAAAAATTAAATACCATTTTTTTGAAAAATCTTTATACATTAGGACACAAAACCTTGCTAAAAAAGTGGCGTGGTCGCAGAATGCGACCACGCCTAACTTATACATTATTATATCTCTATAAACTTATAACAAACTAAAAACAGTTTGTTTAGGTTGTTTTGTGAATATTCCACTTCTAAAGAATATTCGCGAACTGCGTCTACTACAAGTTCAAACAAGTCTTTTTGTTCTGCCCTTTCGTTATCAATTATGCTTTTTATAACCAACCACGAGTATATACACGCTATCGCTCTTGCGCGAACCCACATGGTGTCTTCCGCATCCGACAAGTGTCTATATAAACTGTTAACTAAAAACTGTTCGGCTATCGTTGTTAAGTCCTGCTCGGTTGCCGTTAGGCGCTTTCCTTTTATTCTTTTAAGCCTTTTGCCCCACGACTTGTCTACTCTCTCTAACGATAAAAGCGTTTTTATAATCCTCTTTAAGTCTTGTTCTTTAATCTCTGCTTTGCAAAGTTTTATCGTCTTTTGTATTCTGTCGTTTATTGATAGGCTTCTATCTTGCAAAATATCTATCGCCTTTTTCCTAAAATCAAGCACGTTCTTTTGGTTAAAGTCAAGTTGTTCTTGCTCACCATCGACGCTTACTAAAACTTGCTCGATTTTTTCTTGGCTTGACAAAATTATTCTTGAAGCTTCTTCGCAACAAAACCCTAACCCTGTTTCTTCTATCCCGTTAAAAAAACTTCTAAACCTTGGGTGGTCGCTACACACTTGACATAAACTTTCTTCACCTAAGTTGATTATAATTTCGCATAGCCCCTTTTCGTTAAGGAATGCGCACCTACCCTTTTTGTCCGCCTTAAACTTGGCTTTCTTAAAGTTGACGCCTTGTTTTAATTTATCCTTAAAAGCCGACTTCTCATTTTGGTAAGCCGTCAAGGTTTTGTCGTCTATGCACATTTCCCAACCCGCGCAACAGGTATGCTTGCACTTTTCCGCCACGCATTGAAATTTAGGATAGTAATTTAGAATATACTTTTTCATTCGTCTGTCTTTTTATAAGTCAAGTTCTAATCCATCATAGGACACTTTAAGTCCGCGCTTTTCTGCATTTTCGCAAAGTTCTTCATGCAACGGATTTGCATTGTGCGAAAAATGGTTTACGTAAAGAATAGTTTTAGAATGTATCGCACCCATATCTTTTAGCCTTTTTGTTAGTCTTTCAACGTTGTCAAGTCCCATGTGAGTGCTAAAGTCTTCAATGGGCAAATCCACGTTGGTGCAATCAAACGATATAAAATCGTATTTTACGCCCTTTTCTTTTATCCAATCTAATACTGAATCTAAGAAAAAGCCCGTATCGTGCGCGTATAAAATCTTCTTTTCACCTTGCTCTATTTGGTAAATAAACCCCGTCATACTTCCATGACGTGCAGGAAGTGCAACTATTTCATAATCGCCCAAAGTAAATTTATCAAAAGCATTAACCACCCTAAACTCTATCAAATCTCTAACGCCTTGGCTCATTGTGTCGGTAAACTTTAAGTATTTTTGATATACCGTTTCCGACCCGATTATAATTATTTTTTCCTTTAAGTTGGGCGCGCACCAATGCCCACGAACGTTTAATTCTTGTGGATAAAAATGATCGCCGTGTTCGTGGGTAATAAGCAAATACTTAACCTTAAAAAGTTCTAATTCATTATTTAGCGCGTGCATGTATGTATCGGCAGGCAAGTCTATCAATAAATCTTGGTTGATAATAGCTTGAGAACGCGTCCTAATATTTTTGCCTTTTCTTTTTCTCGCTTCTTTGCAATATTCACAGTCGCAAAACACCGCAGGAAACCCTTCAGCCGCCGCCGTTCCCAAATACTTAAACTTCATAAATATCCCCTTCTATTCTTAACTTTTAATCAATGTCCCAAAAACTAACTTTACTTATCAAACTTTTTTATCCACGAAAATGCTTCTTCGACGGCAGAAAAAATCTCTATTTGTTTTCCTTGATAGATATGTTTACCAACGGGATTCAAAACCTTTTCCCCAGCAAGTTGCGGTTCGTGTCCACCGTGCTCGAAGGTTCTAAGTTCTGCCTTTCCACCATTTTCATTTATCATTTTAACAAACTCTTTTGTAACAGAGCAATCAACAGTTCCGTCGTCTTCACAATGCCAAAACTTTACGGGAACAGGATAATCTTTTGATTTTGGATTTTTAACAGGGTTGTATCCCATTATCTTTTGTTCGTCGTAAACATACTCACCCTTTTCGTTAACTTCTAAGTCGTAAATTATGCCGAGCGCATCTCTTGGCAAACCACCGCTCCACGGGTGCAAAAATATTTGGTTATAAGTATCTAACACAGGGCAAAAAGCCGTATGCGAAACAACGGGGATTTCTCCGCTTAATACTAAGTTGGTGCTACTGATTCCACCCATAGAACCACCGTGAACAAACACTTCAGTCTTTAAGTTGAAATGCTCCATACAATAGTGGTATGCTTTTACGTAACTTCTAACAGCAATGGGCGAGCCGATATTGTTGCGAATATCTATGCCCTTTTCAGAAGCAAACTTTTGAGGCAAGCCGTTAACGTCCATCACCGCAAAGCCGTTTGCGACTAAATACTCGGTCATTGCTTGGTGTTCTACTTGCGAATCATCGGTAGTAACCGTTCCGCCTGCACCGTGACAACTTATCACAAGCCTTGTTTGGGCGCCACTTTCAGTATACTCGTCTGGCAAAATTATAAAGCCGTTATCTTCATAAAGTTCTTCTAATATTTTCCCTTTTTGAAAATTATTCTCTTTATCGAGCGAGCAATTTACTAATACGTTAAAACGATGAACTTGCATATTTTACCTCTTTTAATTAGTTTAACTTGTCTTTGTCTCGCGCGTTATTAACCATTCGTGAACACGCAAACAATAAGCCCATAAACACAACGCCTATTGCAACTATTAAAATAAAAAGTTTTCCGTAGCCAATACTATCAATAATTGCACCGCCCGTGGGTGGAGCAACTGCTTGCACTACCGCAGAGAACGCGTTAAGGAACGCAAGGTAACTTCCCGTATTGATGTGAGAACGCATCTTGAATGATAAAATTGAACTAAACGTTACTCTTCCTGCGTTAGAAATCGAAAGAAAACCAACTACGCAGACTATTGTTAAAACGATGTTTGCATCATAGAAAAAAATCATAGGGGCAAACACTATCATAGCAATAGCTGTTACGACCATGCTTACGTTAAAGACGTTTTTATACTTTTCACACAAGGAAACGGCTACTAACGAGCCAGCAAAAAGACCGAGCGGAACAAGGAGTGTTATAAGTATAGAATAAGATAAGTCCATACCAAACTTTTCGTGAAGCAAACTTGGAACCCATTGTTGCAAAAGTCCGTGCATAAAGTTTCCAAAAAGAGAAAGGAGCGCCATCAACACAAAATACCTAATCTTTTTCGACCTTGTTGAAACGTTTATATACATAGGCTCGTTTTCGACGCTTTTGCACTTGCCATTTTGCCAGTCGATTTCGGGTGGATATTTTTTCATTCTCTCAGCAGCAATAAAGAATATGATTACTATAATGCCAAAAATTATACCAAGCAATATAAACGGAACGTTCCAAAGTCCAAATCCAACGAATATTGCAGGCACGCCGTAAGACAAAATTCCATAAATAGCACCGCCCGCACTCATAACTCGGTTGGCGTAAGGCAACAGTTTTGTTGGCGCGTATTTACTTATAATAGCCATTACCCCACTATAAATTCCCGCTTGCAATGCGCCGTTTATAGTGCATAAAACGTATAGCATGGTCATGCTTGGCATAAAGCCGATAAGCACGGTTAACACAGACGAAACCCCTGCCGTCAAACTTATGAAAATTTTTAAGTTTATTTTAGAAAACAAGGGAGCAAGAACAAGTTGACCTATTGCATAAGCAATAAAGTAATAGGTCATCGCAAGGCTTGTTTGGGCTTTACCCGTGCCAAAGGCAAGCTGAATTGCCGCAACTTCTGCGGTATATACGTTTTTTGAACCCATCATTAAAACGTAAACTAAAAAGCCCGTCCAAATTAAAAACTTGGCGCGTTTTATTTTATCTCTATCAGCAACGTTATCCATCAATTGTTCGTGTGGCATAATCTTTTCCTTTAACCCTAACCATATTATATTACCTACCAAAACCAAAGTCAATTAAACTTAAAAAATAAAAAAACTTTTCAAAATTCGCAAGAAAACACAAAAAACCTTGCTATTGCTTGCCCAAAAAAAGAGATATGTGGTATAATTAAAAAAAATAACCGCAGGTGATATTATGGATTATTTTAAGCTTCAAAACGGTAGCGACATTAGGGGCGTAGCCCTTGAAGGAATAGAAGGTCAACACGTTAACCTTACCAAAGAAGCGTGTCTTGACATTGGCAGAGGCTTTGCGCTCTGGCTTATGAACAAGTGTGGTAAGAAACAAGGGATTAGAGTTGCTGTTGGCAGAGATTCAAGATTAAGCGGGCAAACTCTTTGCTCTTATATTTGCTCTGCTATGGTTGAGCAAGGCATATTAGTTACCGATTTTGGAATGGCAAGCACCCCCGCTATGTTTATGGCGTGCATTACCAAAGGTTACGAGTTTGACGGAACGGTTATGATAACCGCAAGCCACCTTCCTTTTAACCGCAATGGTTTTAAGTTCTTTACCAAAGACGGCGGTCTTGAAAAGGCAGACATAAAAGAGATTCTTACTCTTGCAAGCGACACTTTAACAAGCGGTCTTGAAAAGGGCAAGTTAGAAAAGAGCGAGTTTATGGACGCTTACTCTAAAATTCTTACCGATAAGATTAAAGACCAAACGGGCGAACAAAAACCGCTCGACGGGTTTAAGATTGTTGTTGACGCAGGCAACGGCGCAGGCGGATTTTTCGTTGACAAAGTGTTAAAACCACTTGGCGCAATTACTCTTGGTAGTAGATTCTTAGAGCCTGACGGAAGTTTCCCAAACCATATCCCTAACCCAGAAGACAAGACGGCTATGCAAAGTATTACCGAGGCAGTTAAGCAAGTGGGTGCCGACCTTGGAATTATATTTGACACCGACGTTGATAGAGCAGGCGCTGTTTTATCCGACGGCTCGGAGCTTAACCGCAACCGCATTATTGCAATGCTCTCTGCTATTTTGCTTCGCGAACACCCCGGAACGACTATCGTTACCGACTCAATCACAAGCACGGGCTTAAAAGAGTTTATCGAAAGCAAAGGTGGTATTCACCACCGTTTTAAGCGCGGTTATAGAAACGTTATCAACGAGTCCATTCGCTTAAACAATTTAGGACAAGACAGTCAACTTGCTATCGAAACGTCAGGTCACGGTGCGTTAAAAGAAAATTATTTCTTAGACGACGGCGCATACCTTGTTACCAAGCTTTTAATTGAACTTGCAAAAGGCAAAAAACAAGGCTATACTTTGGAATCAATAATCGCTGACCTTAAAGAGCCAAAAGAAAGCGTTGAATTTAGAATGAACATTCTCTTAGACGACTTTAAAGAATACGGCTTAAAGGTAATAGATGAACTTACCGAGTATGCTAAAAACCAAAATGGTTGGGAAATCGCGCCATCTAACTATGAAGGCATAAGGGTTAACCTTGACAAAGCACACGGCAATGGTTGGTTCTTGCTTAGAATGAGTTTGCACGACCAACTTCTTCCCCTAAACGTTGAGAGCGACGACGTAGGCGGAGCAAAAACAATCGCAACCGAACTTGCTAAGTTTATTAAAAACTACGATAAACTTGACGCCGTTAAACTTTTTGATTTTGTAAAATAGTCTATTAAAATTTATTGTATAAAAAACGCCCAACGGTTATCCGTTGGGCGTTGCTTTTTAAAACTTTTTGTATCTTTCGATTGCCTTTTTGATTTCTTCAATAAAGGCGTTGTCTAAATCACTTAAAACGTAGTCTTTTTTGTAAACTAACACGTCCTTATATACGGGACGGTCGTTTTCACAAACTCTGTTAACTAAGTCGTAACGCTCTAACACGTGGTCGGGAACGAGCGATACCCACATAAACGTTTGAGTGTTTTTTGATAAAAGGTCAAATTGGCTTGCTCTTTCAAAAACGAAAATTCTTCTTGAAATGTTTTTGTCAAATTCTTCTTGTTTAACGGTTGATAAAGGCAAAGACGGAACGAATTGGTCTGCCCTTGTGATTTCAATGTAATCGTTAAGGTCGGAAACGTTTATCTCGGGCTTGTTTGCTATGGGGCATTTTTTATTCATTATAAGACTATACTTAAACTCAGCCACCTTTTCACTTTTTAAGCCTTTGCTTTCAAACATAGACTTAAAATACTTGTCGTATTTTTCAGCGTAACGAATTATAGCGAGTTTATAGTCTGCCTGCAATATATTGTTGATAGCATTAAGCGAGTTGGTTTCGTGATAGAAAACTTCGGTATCTTTTTTAAGAAGTTGCTTGGAAAAGTTTGCAAAAGCATCAGAAATGTAACAAGCACGGGGAACGGAGATAGAAAACTTGTGTTTTACTTCAAATCTGTGCTTATACATATACTCAACTTCGTCAATTTCAGACAAAATCTTTTTTGCATAGCCGATAAATTCTTCGCCTTCGGGGGTAATGGTTATGCCTTTGGGCGAACGACGGAAAATGGTTATGCCAAGGTCGGCTTCCAATTCCTTAATGGCTCTGCTTAAATTTGGTTGCGCGATATAAAGTTGCTCGCTGGCTTTGTTCATAGAGCCTGCGTTGGCAATTTCCACCGCGTATTTCATGTGTAAAACGTTCATATTTCACCGATGAATTTATTTTTATTAAGACAATTATACACTTTTTTTACATTTTTTACAAGTAAATCACTACCGCAAAGCATATAAAATGTTAAAAACAAGCAAATTTTGCGATTTTTTTGCTCATCGTTTTACTCATTCATTGCTCGATTGCTCGTTTTTTCGAGCAAGTTTTCTACAAAAAACACCCCAAACAAAAACGTGTTTGGGGTTAACTATTATCTATACGATGGATCTATTTCTTTAAGTTCGTCAAGCGTGTCAATTTCAACGATGTCTTCAAAAGCAACGGCACGAACACCTACTTTATAATCATCTTTATAAACAGTTAAAGCCACCTGTCCTACGAAATAGTTTCTACCTTCGGGCTTAGAAATAACTTCTTTTATGTGCCTGTATAGTTTTGTTCCGTCTTCTTCAGACCAGTAGGCAATGCCAACCGTTTGATAGCAGTCCTTTCCGCCTTTGCCTATGCGATAAATGACATCATCTTTAACTTCTATGCACCAGTCTTCCGTTTGCTCTACTGGAATGCCCAAATAGGTTGATTTATATTGATAAGGCTTAATGATATCTGGATTAGAAATTATTAGGTCGGCTTCCATAGTATAGCAATTTTTAATAAGCGAACCAGCACAGGCGATAGAAAGTATTGCGTTGCCCTCTGCATAGAAGGGGTTTTCTATAAATCTTACCATGGGATATTTTTCTAAAAGCTCGTCAAACATTTCCGCTTTGTATCCCCTAATAACGTAAATTTCTGGGATACCTGCTTTTAGGGCAGCATCAATGCCAGTATCTATCATTCTTTTTCCGTTAACCTTTACAAGTGGCTTTGGAGTGGTTAAGGTAAGCGGTGCCATTCTTGAACCAAACCCCGCCGCCATGATAAGCACCCTTTTAACCTTGTAAGGCTCAAGAAGTTCGTAGCCTTTTTCAGAAATTTTACCATTTACGATTGCGCCTTCACTTTTAAACCAGTCCCACGCTTTTGCTACTTGTTCTTTTGACAACTCTGTTTTTTCGGCAATTACTTGCACGCCCACGCAGGCACTTTCTTCTGCCAAAAAAGACAATACTTCAAACTGCTCTCTACTTAACATTCTTTTTCCTTTTTCCTATTGTTTTTTATATAGTAACCTAACTTTGCTATTTAGTCAATCTATAAACGTGTTTATTGATATTTTACACTTAAAACTTTTCCATTTAGGGGGTTGTTATTAAGTTTATCGCCCATACCCAAATAGAAATATCCGTCGTAATATTCCATGCAAATTGTGGGAACGCCATACTCGAAACTATACACGTCGGTAAAAGTGTCGCCATCGCTTTTCCAAATGGTGTTTAGATAGCCACCATCTGAAATTTTTTGCACTCTCAAAACAAAAAGAGAGTTGTTTGCTACTAACAGATCGGTTACAGCGCCTTGTGAAAGTGTGCTTTCTGAGGTAATTGTAGTTAGGTCGGTAGTTTTATACAAAACGCCCGACGTAAAGTAAAGCGCACCATTATATAAAACCTTTCCACAAAGCATGTTTTCGCCTGCTTGCGCAAAAGTTATCTTTTCCGTCCAGTCGTCATGATAAACAAAGTATTTCCCGCCGATGTATTCATACAACTCCGTTCGTTCGTTATCACCAACTACCAAAACAGCATAAAGTTTGCCGTTAAACTGGATAAACTCATAAACACGAGCAGTATCATAATTAGAAAAATCTAAGGGGTTTTCGTTTTTTAATAAAGTTATTCGCGTAAAAGAACTTCCCCCGTTTTCCGATACGACGATAGGGCTATCTGGATGCTGAACGCCAAGCCCTGCGAATATTTTTCCGTCGTAAACGGTCATGTCAAAATTGTGTATTCCACCTGGTAATTTTCTATTTGTGAAAAATTCCGTTTGTTCTAAGGTGTAGTATTCGCCAAACGTCCAATCGTTTATGGGATCGGTGCCGAGAGCAACGAGTTTTGAATTTATTTCAACAAATCTTGTTATCGCATGAGAAGGCGCAGTCCATACTCCTTCCCACGTCTTTTTAGACAAGTCGTAAGCGAGAATTTCCGTTTGACCGCTGTTTGCCGTGTAATCGCCCGTGCCTACGTAGAGTTTTCCTTTAAAAAGGTGCATATCCCACACGCAATTTTGTCTTTTCCCGACAACTTCGTTCTTTATGGGACGAGCAAGGTCTGAAACAGTTAAAACTTTTTGGGGTTCACTAGGTTCATCACACGCAAAAAACACCGCAACGCACAAAAGCATAGCTACGGCGATTATGATTGAAAAAACCTTCTTTAACATACCAACTCCCCAAAAAAACAAAATTTTTTATAAGTATATCATAAAAAAAGGAAAAAGACAATGATTAATTTTTTACATAAAAAAGGATTCTGCGTTTTGCGTTAGTATTTATAGTTTAAGGGAAAAAACAAATCAAATTTAACAAAGTTTCGGTTTTACATTTTGATATTAGCACATTCCCCGCCAAATGGGTAAAGTGTCCTGTGTGTGACCTTGATTTTCCCCCATATAAAGTGATATCTTGTGGTTGTAACGTTGCAAACTAAAAACAAAGGAGAAAAGACAATGAAAACAGAATTCATTGAAAAATGCAAAACTGCATTAGGAACAAACATTGACAATTTTATTCGTAGCAATTATGTAGAAAAAGGAAGCAAGGCAAGAATAAAGTTTGTAGAACAGGTAAACGACTTTTTAGGAATGTCTAACGAAGACGAGCAAGTGGGTTATAAAAAAGTTTCAAGATGGATAAGTGGGGAAACCTTTCCAGATTTAATTACTATCGTTGCTATTTCTAAAGTGATGGATAAGGGAATAGACGAACTATTTAGCTCTGAAATAGATGGTCTTATGCCAACTGCTTCGCTTACACACCCTGAAAAAAAGGTGCTTAAAAACATATTACAAGACTGCTGGGATAAAAAGACTTTAACGGTATATATCCCATACGCTTTTCGTGGAAAAGAGTTTTATACAAACAAGGGTTATTTTACAAGAGAAGAAATAGTCGCTCTGTATAAACAAAAAGCCGCTGACGCTTGCCGAGTTGATAGGCTTGAAGAATACAACGCTTTGCAAAAAAATGGTAGCAAGTTAAACGGAAAAACTCACTTTTCAAGGTTTTGTAACGTAGCATTCCTTGAAAATCACGATAGCGAATCTAGAGAGTCAATATTTTATGATAATGAAGAAGATTACTACGCACAAATTACTAACGTTTGGGAAGAATATGGTCAAAATGATTTTTTCAACGCTGTTTTCTTTGAAGAACGAGTTTTTGACTTTCACGACTATGCCGACTGGCGTGCAGAAAAAGCCTATTACTATCAGAAAAAGTCTCATGCCAAAACCATATATGCTATTTGTTTTTCTAATCTAATCAAAACGGGAATAATTACTCCTTGCAAGCCACGCACAGATATTGTCGAATTTGAGAACATCATCGACGAGGTGACTTTTAATCACGACATGAACTTAACCACCTTTACCGACAACGATTATGATTATCCCCTTGACACCATATCGTTTTCTTTTGACGTAAACTTAACAATAACTCAAATAAGAGAAATATTAAACTGGAATTTATAATAAGGAGAAAATATGGGCAAAGGACATTTTTTTAATTTTATTGGTGGCGACATCTTATCGAAAATGGGCGCAAGTTGGTTTGTTTCTTATTCTTACTATTTGCACGTTGATAAAAAGCATGAAAATTGGAACAAGTGTGAAACGGTAGCAATGCGTCAAAGTTTTTTTAAAAACTCTCAGCACTACCACGATTATTGGCTTGAAAAAGTTTTAGAAATGAATTTTTACCGATTAAATAGCAACCTACTTGATTTACACGGTAAAGAAGTAATAGAAATGGCAAAAGCTGTTATCGCAAAAAAACAAAGCATGTAACACGTTGATTGTGTATCTTACCTCCGATAAAGCAAAAAAGGATAGGCAAAACCCTATCCTTTTTTGTTGGCGCGCCGTAAGAGATTCGAACTCCTGGCCTTTGGTTCCGTAGGGGCTTCAAAACTTTGTTTTTTAAGCCCTTGGGTTAGAACAATAATGACCATTGTTTATCTTTGTAAAACGCCTAAAACCCTTAGGTTAGAACGAGTTTTTATATGATTATAGCACGTTTTCGTGATAAA
>JAFVWA010000151.1 GCA_017501885.1 Clostridia bacterium
CAATGCAAATGATGGCATCACTTCTTAAAGAAATGCACAAAGGTGAAAAGCACTTCCACGTTGCAATAATGCCTTGCACGGCTAAGAAGTTCGAAGCAGCAAGAGAAGAATTTGAAGTTGACGGTGTTCCAAACGTAGATGCTGTTTTAACCACCAAGGGACTTATTCGTATGATTAAGGAAGCAGGTATTCAGTTTGACGAAATCGAACCCGAAGCAGTTGATATGCCTTTCTCAACCGTATCAGGCGCAGGCGTTATCTTTGGTGTAACGGGTGGCGTTACCGAAGCTGTTTTAAGAAGAGTAAGCGAAAACAAATCTCGTGGAAATCTTTTAACTCTTGCAACTCTTGGTCAACGTGGTAGCGAAGGCATTAAGGAATTCGATATTCCTTATGGCGACAAGACGCTTCACGTAGCAGTAGTAAGCGGTCTTGGTAATGCAGAAAAGGTTATCAAGAGAATGCA
The DNA here is from genome assembly GCA_017501885.1 of Clostridia bacterium. GTDB lineage: Bacteria > Bacillota > Clostridia > Christensenellales > Borkfalkiaceae > UBA1259. Next base: position 467 of record JAFVWA010000151.1, read on the forward strand.
AGCAGGCGAACATTTCGATTTTATCGAAGTAATGGCTTGTCCTGGTGGATGCGTAAACGGTGGCGGTCAACCATACGGCACGAGAGCGCAAGTTGAAGAAAGAAATGCAGGTCTTTACAAGGCAGATAAGAACTCTGTAATTCGTAACGCTGAAGCAAACCCATTATTAAAAGATATTTATGACAATATCATAAAGGGTAGAGCGCATGAACTTCTTCACGTTCACTACAAAAAGAAATAAAAACTAATAAAAAAGACGGCAAGATAAAAATCTTGCCGTCTTTTCTGTTTAAAATTTTTTTGATGTAAATATAAGTTAATTTTTCTTTTTATTCTTGATAATATTAAATACAACGAATAAGCCGAGTAGAACTATAAATGACGCGCATAAAATAATAAACATTGCGGACGTTTGCACTTGTGTTTCAAAAAAGTATAAATTGCAGTCAAGCGACTCTTTTACACCTTCTAACGCAGACGTGGGAATTCCTTGACTACCCATTTCGCCCAAAACTCCGCGAAGAGTATGGTTTCTAAGTAGCGACGTTCCATATGTTCCTGGTAAAAAGCCAACTACTTTTTGTAGAGCAGGGCTAAAAGAAGAAATAGGCATATACGCGCCACATATAAAACCGTAACCCGCACTAACTATAGTTCCAACCGCTGAGAGTTGACCTTGTGACGTTAAAAAGAAGTTTACAACTGACGACAACGCCGTTCCAAATAAAGTTAGAATCAAAACGTCTAAAAGAATGAGTAGTGTGTCTCCAAAAGTTAAATACCAACCTGTAATTGCAAGATATCCAAGGCAAATAATCGTTGCGGTAAAGCAAATGATAGCAGTTGATATAAAGGTTGCTATAAAGTAACTTACCGAAAGAGTTGTGGGCTTAAGCGGGGAAATAGTAAGGTCTTTAATGGTTCCGTTTACTCTATCTTGCACCATTAAAAAGTTTGAACAAAAAGCAACGGTAATGCACGAAACTGCAAGAAGTGAAGAAACGAGTTGTCCACCAACTAATCCGTTTATTAGGCTTTCCGATATAACTACGCCTTGTGGCATTCCGCTCATAAAACTATCTTTATAAACGTTGCTTAAAAAAGTAGCGTATAAAACCAACAGAATGGCAGGTGTAATCAACGAGGTAAAAAACATTCCTTTATCTTTGAAGAATAACTTAACGTTTCGTTTAGTTAGGGTAATAAGTGTTTTCATTTTGAAGCCTCCGTTAAGTTTTTTCCTGTTACCGCAAGGAATACGTCGTCCATCTTGCCCTTTGTTATCTCATAGTCAACGAAAAGCTTGGGGTGTTTAGTGATAAGCTCAGTAGCCTCAGCAGTATTTTTAACAGAAAGTTTTATTCCGTCTCTTGTCTTCTCATAGGGTAAACCAAGTTTTTGCGCGTCTTCTTCACTTGCTTGATAAAGGGTAATAAAATCGCCTGTGTGCGTGTTTTTAAGTTGTAAAGGCGTGCCTTCGGTGGCAATACTACCATTGTCAATTATAACCACGTAATCAGCCTCTGACGCTTCTTCCATGTAGTGAGTAGTAAGGAATACCGTCATATTCTCAGACCTTCTTAAATCGGTTATAACTTGCCATATAAGTTTTCTCGTTTGTGGGTCAAGTCCCGTGGTTGGCTCGTCAAGAATTAAAATTTGTGGCTTATGAATGATTGCTCTCGCAATGTCAATGCGCCTTCTTTGACCGCCCGAAAGTTTACCAACAGGGCGCTTTAATAAGTCTTCAAAATCTAAAATCTTACAAAGCTCATTTAGTCGACTGATAAACTTCTCGCCGTGAATGTCGTAAAGAGATGCTCTTGATTTAAGATTTTCATAAACGGATAGCGCAGAGTCTAAAACGGAATTTTGAAAAACAACCCCTAAAAGATTTTTGATTTTATCACCGTCTTTGTCAAGGTTAAATCCGTTTATCATAACTTCGCCACTATCTTTTTTAAGCCAACCACACATAATATTTATGGTAGTAGACTTTCCAGCGCCGTTAACTCCTAAAAAAGCAAACAATTCGCCTTTCTTAACGCGAAAACTTAAATCATTAACTGCTTTGACGTCGTTAAAGCTTTTATGTAGATTGTTAATTTCTATAATATTGTCCATACAAACTCCTACAATTAATATAACTACGTTATTATAATAACTCGTCAAAGAAAAAATGTCAAGTTTTATTTACATTTTAAATAAAAAAGAAGACGCGTGATTTTATTAAAAAAGAAAAAACCTAAACAAAAAAATTGGTTTAGGTTTTCCGTGGCGGAGTGTTGTAAACGCAACAATATATTTTATTAGGCATTGATTAAGTATCAATATCATCTGGAAACATATTTTTTATTTTATTAAGAAAATTTAAGTTTGCACGTTCTTTTTTGTATAGTTGCAAGTTTTCTATAAAATGCCACTTGTCGTTGATTTGCTTAAAATATTTTGCATATCTTATTGTTCTATCTAATTCGATATCTTTTAGTAAGGCAAGACCTAACATATTCATATTGTCGGTTAAATCCATCATCTTGCAAATTGATGCAATGGGGTTAATAAGCATTCTATCAATATAAACCTCATAACTTTCACTTTTATCGTGCGTTATCAATATAAGAGCCTGCTTAATATAAAGTTCAAAATAAGATTCTAGCTTTAATTCCTTAAACAATTCTTCAATTTCATCAAGAGTTACTACAGTATCTTCCAAAACGTCGTGTAAAAGTGCAACTTCTTGAACGCCTTCAAATGGAATATTATACTTATACATTAAGTCTAAATCTATGCAGTCATAACTATCTTCTTCTATCCCAACAAAATCTCTATACAAGTTTAAGCATGAATATGGATGGACGGAATAACTCTTTCCATTTTCACGGTATTGATTTCTGTGCGCATAAGAAGATATGATTAGAGAAATATTAACACTGCTCGATAGAAAATTATTGTATTCGTCTTCGCTAAATCCTTTTTCGACATAAAACCCTTTCATTTTCTCATTTAATTTTGACATTTTTATAACCTCCTTTCAAGTTCACCTAAATATTAGCAAAAATTAAACTAAAATTGGTCGTAAAAAAGCGACAATATTCAAACAAAAAAATGATTGATTATATAAGTTTGTTTTGATATAATAATTATAGGTGATGGATATGGATAAAAAATTAGAAAAATATATTGAAGAAAAAAATTCTGGTAAAGAAACTTTTGTGCAAATGTTATTAAGGCTGATTGATGAAAAGAACTTGACCGACGTTCAAATATATAAAAGAGCAAATTTAGATAGGAAATATTTTTCCAAATTGCGTTGTGATATTAATTATAAGCCCAAAAAAACGGTTGTTTGCGCGTTGGCTCTTGCATTAGAATTAGACAATGCAACTTGCAAAAAATTAGTTAAAAAAGCAGGATATATACTAACGAGTGCAAACAAGTTTGATTTAACTATCAGATATTGTATAGAAAATAAGATATATAACCTTTACAAAGTAAATGAATTACTCTTGCAACAAGGTCAAATCGAATTATAAGAACACTAAAGACGTGGAAATTTTCCACGTCTTTTAATTAAGGTGAAAAAATAACCTAACCCGAATTAGTTGGGGCTAGGGTAGGATTGGCGGAGAAGATGGGATAAATCTCCGTTGCAAGCAATCACGATCCCCTTGTCCGTCAGAGCAGGTTCATCATATGACGGGCGAACCGATGGTTTCGAATCAGTCCACCTTTCCTCAAACAAAAAACCTAAGCCAAAAAATTGGTTTAGGTTTTCCGTGGCGGAGAAGATGGGATTCTCGCCTGTGCGACCATACCCGATAAACAGTCCACTGGACTGTTTACCCTAAAGGGAAATTTGCAAAGCGAATTTTCTCCTTAATTCGAATCCCATAAAATACTGCAACAAAAAAGTCTAACCCAAACTCTATTTGGATTAGACTTGTTTTGGCGGAGAAGATGGGATTCGAACCCATGTGCCGAGAACTCGGCAAAACGATTTCGAGTCGTTCTCGTTATGACCACTTCGATACTTCTCCGTAAGCATATTTATTATACACTTTCTTTTGCTAATTAGCAAATAATTTTTAGCCTAAAAACATTATCGTTGACTTTTTTTATCGTATGTTGTATAATCAAAAAAGATAAAAAGGAGACGTTATGCATCCACAACCACTATTTGAAATTTTTGGAAAGGGCGTTTATCTATACGGAGTTTTTATTGGTATAGGTTTACTTGCTTGTATTTGGGTTTTATATTACTATACCAAAAAGAAAGGTGTGCCAACTTACGTTCAAGACTTTGTTTTTGTTTCGGCTATCGTTGGTATCGCTCTTGGCTTTTTAGCGGCTAAAGTTTTCCAAGCTTTTTACGATTATCTTGCGACGGGTGAATTTGATTTCTATAACGCAGGAATAACCGTTATGGGCGGACTCGTTGGCGGTGCTATCGCATTCGTTATTACCTACTTTGTTGGTGGAAAGCTTATATTTAAGGGCAAAAAGAAAAATATTCACCTTAAACACTTTAACGATATAGTTTTAATCGCTCCTATATGTATTTGTATAGCTCACGGCTTTGGTAGACTTGGCTGTTTAATGGGTGGTTGCTGTCACGGAACGTATCTTGGTCAAGATTATACTTTTGGTGGGGTATGGATGCGTGGAACAGTTAAAATAGGGGAACTATCAGTTAAAAGATGGGGCTATTACATTCCCACTCAGCTTTACGAAGCGCTATTCTTGTTTGCCTTATTTGGAGTATTGAGTCTATTATACTTTAAGCGTTCTAATATACTAATGCACATTTATCTTATCGCTTACGGCGTTTGGAGAATATTCATTGAATTCTTCCGTGCCGACTACAGGGGCGGTGCAGAAGGGTCGTTCTTCGCTCCGTCGCAATGGATGTCGATTGCATTTATCGTAGGGGGAATTGCTTTATTCGCTATATACAAGGTATTTAAACTCCCTTATAGATTACCAGAAAAACCCAATGACGAAAAAACAAAAACTAAAAAGTAAAAATAAAAACCACCTTAACGGTGGTTTTTTAACGCAAAAAAGCATCGCTAAAAAGCGATGCTTTTATAAATTTTAATATACATTATTCAGCGTCAGCAGCTTTTTTAGCAGGCGCTTTTTTAGTGGTAGTAGTTTTTTTAGCAGTAGTAGTGGTCTTCTTTGCGGTAGTGGTTTTCTTAGCAGCAGGTTTTTTAGCTGGAACTTCCTTAACTTCTTCTACAGCAGGAGCTTCTACTTTTTCTTCTACTACAGGAGCAGTAGCAACAACTTCTTCAACGATGCCTGCTTTTGCAAGAGCAGCGTCAACTTTCTTAGCGAGTTTTGCTTTCTTGTTAGAAGCATTCTTCTTGTGGAAGATGTTTTTAGAGCAAGCAGAATCAATAGCAGAGAATGCTGCTGATAAAGCTGCCTTTGCTTCTTCTAACTTGTTTTCTTTAATAAGAAGGTCAACCTTTTTCATTTCGGTTTTAACTGCCGAACGGATAGCTTTGTTTTGTTCGGTCTTTTTAGCG
>JAFVWA010000152.1 GCA_017501885.1 Clostridia bacterium
ACTAATGACTTACCTACACCGCCTTTTCCACTGACAACACCTATCACTTTCTTAACGTTAGAAAACTCATTTTGCGCTTCTTTTTGAATCTTTCTTTCCGAACAGTTTTCTTTGCACGATGAACAATCGTGAGAACAATTTTCGCTCATAATATCTCCTTTTTTAGTAAAAATCAGATTATGTCACACATAATTATGTTTATTTTAGTCAATATTTACCTTTAATATTTCAATTAATGAATTGCTGTGATTCTCAATTCCAATATTAAGATAGTATTGATTATTACACTTATCAAAAACTGTTAATCCTGTAAATAAATTTACCCTATTATCTTTAATTACACATTCACGCTTAGTCCAAAATTTAGCAAGCTCTAACAAGTCAGAAGTTTTCACATTCTCTTCAGTATTATAGAGTTTAGATATCGACAACAACTTATCCCCTACCTGCTCAACGTCAACACTAATGGGTAAATTATCCGTTACACCAACTAAAACGATATTTTTTGAATGAGACAAAGATATGTTGACTAAATTATTTTTTTCATACCATTTTCCCGTCTCATTTAAACAAAAATCAAATTGCGATAATAATTCATATTCTTCTTTTAAAACCTTTAACAAAAGCCACCATACCATAACACTTTGTTTCTTACGCAAATTATCAGAAATGCTATAAACATAGTTTAAGCGTGCACAAGAAAATTCTTTTGTAAAAGATTCAAAATCTTGAATGGAAGATATATCCGCATAATAGATTTTTATCATGCTCCTATTATATCAAATATAAAATAAAAATCAAATAAAAACGTAATATTTTTAATTTATTTATTTTTTACTTGCCTATTTATTCTCATAATGATAAAATATAAGAAATTTAAGGAGTTTTACATGAATATTTGGCACGATATAGAAAGTTATAGAATTAGGCCCGAAGAATTTATTGCTGTTGTTGAAATAAGCAAGGGCTCTAAACAAAAATATGAATTAGATAAAAAGACTGGACTTTTAAGGCTAGATAGAATTCTTTATACTTCTACCCATTATCCAGCCAACTACGGTTTTATCCCTCACACACTTGCACAAGACGATGACCCATTAGACGTTTTGATATTATGCTCTGAAAGTTTAATTCCTATGAGCTTAGTAAAATGCTACCCAATAGGCGTTATAGTTATGAATGACAATGGTGCTTTGGATGAGAAAATTATCGCTATTCCAGAAACTGATCCAAATTATAACACTTATAAAAGCATCAACGACTTGCCAAAACATATTTTTGACGAAATGCGTCACTTCTTCTCTGTATACAAACAGTTAGAGAACAAACAGACGTCAGTTGACGTTGAACACGATAAAGACGTTGCAATCGAAATTATAAACAACTCAATGGAAAGTTATAGGAAAAACCTTTATAACCTTACATTAAAATAGAAAATGCAAGAAACGCAATTAGTTTAGCAATATTTTGTATTTACAAAGTGCTTAAAATAATGTAAAATATAAATATAAAATTAGATGGAGAGACTAACATGAATGAAAAAGCTTTAACTTTTGCAGTTATTGGCTGCGGTGGAAGAGGACATTGCTACGCAAACTGTATGTTACACGAAGATCCTGACATCTACAAGATTACTTCAGCGTGCGACATTAATCCTGACAGACTTGAATATTCAAGAAATAGATGGAATCTTGAAAAAGATCAATGCTTTACTGATGAAAACGAATTCTTTAAAGAAAAGAGAGCGGAACTTTTAGTTATTGGAACACAAGACCGTGATCACGTTCGTCAAGCAATTAAGGCGCTTGAACTTGGTTATCATCTTCTCTTAGAGAAACCAATTTCTCCCGTTAAAGAAGAACTCTACGCTCTTTTAGAAGCTCAGAAAAAATACAATAAAATTGTTTTGGTTTGTCACGTTTTAAGATATTCCCCACCATTTATCAAAATTAAAGAATTAATTGAAAGCGGGGCTATTGGCGAATTAAGACTTATTGAAAGTTTAGAACAAGTTGCATTTTGGCACCAAGCACACTCTTTCGTTCGTGGAAATTGGAGACGTGAAGAAGACACTTCACCAATGATTATGCAAAAATGTTGCCACGATATGGACCTTTTACAATACTATGCAGGTGCAAAATGTAAAACCGTTTACTCAGTTGGTGATTTGTCTTATTTTAACGCTGCTCACAAACCCGAAGGCGCTGCAGATAACTGTAGTAAATGCAAATACGAACATACCTGCCCATATAGTGCTGAATACGGCTACATAACTCGTTGGAAAGAAAAAGGTTCACCTGAAAACCTTTGGCCTTTCAACGTTATTACACGTGATTACCCATTAACCGAAGAAAAACTTCGTTATGCCTACGCTAACGGACCATATGGTCGTTGTGTTTTCGCATGCGATAACGACGTTGTTGATAATCAACAAGTATTAATGACCTTTGAAAATGGTGTTAAAGTTAGTCATACCATGACTGCTTTTACTCATGGAAGCGGAAGACTTATGACTTTCCATGGAACGCTTGGCGAAATTCAGTTCGATTCGGAAGGAGAAAAACCTATCAAACTTCTCGTATTCGGAAAAGAACCTGAAGAATTTACAATGAACGAACTTGCACATGACGCAGCAGGATTTGGTCACGGTGGTGGCGACTACTTCCTTTGCAAACAACTTTACGACATGATTAAGTGCGGCGCACCCGCTAACACTACCCTTGATGCTTCTGTTGAAAGCCACTTGATGGCTCTTGCCGCTGAAGAATCAAGAAAGTCGGGCAAACCTGTTGAAATTATTCACAAATAATTATTAAATGCCCCATTTTTTGGGGCATTTTTATATAAAACAAATTAAAGGTAAAAACTAATGGATAAAAAAATACTTACTGTTGCAATTATTGGTTGTGGTGGACGAGGCAAAGTTTACGGCAATTATATGTCAAAACAACCTGATAAGTTTAAGGTTGTTGCCCTTTGCGACGTCGTTCAAGCAAAACTTAATTATAGTGCCAATATTTTTTCTGTAGAAAAGGAAAACTGTTTCTTAGACGAAAAAGAATTCTTTAAAGAGAAAAGAGCTGACCTGCTCGTTATTTCTACACACGATAGACAACACGTTCGTCAAGCAAAAATTGCACTTAAATTAGGTTATCATATTTTACTTGAAAAACCAATTTCTCCTAACGAAGATGAACTTCACGAACTTCTCGCTGAACAAAGAAAATATGATAAGGTCGTTTTAGTTTGTCACGTTTTGAGATACTCTCCTACGTTTAATAAGGTAAAAGAACTTTTAGACTCTGGTGTAATTGGTGATTTAAGACTTATTGAAAGCATTGAGCAAGTTTCATGGTGGCATCAAGCACATAGTTTTGTTAGAGGAAATTCAAGAAATGAAGCATTACAGTCATCAATGATTATGCAAAAATGTTGCCATGACCTTGATTTAATTCAAAATTATGCGGGAGCAAAGTGTAAGTCAGTTTATTCTATCGGTGACTTGTCATACTTCAACAAAGAACACAAACCAGAAAACACTCCGGATAATTGTGGAACTTGCAGACTTAAATTAACCTGTCCTTATAGTGCTGAATATAGTTATATCACTCGTTGGAAGGAAAAAGGCTCACCTGAAAATCAATGGCCCTTTAATTTCCTTACAAATGATTACCCTTTAACTGAAGAAAAACTTCGCCATGCCTATGAAAACGGACCTTATGGTCGTTGTGTTTTCAGTTGCGATAATGACGTTGTAGATAACCAACACGTTTCCATGCTATTTGAAAACGGTGTAAAAGCTACTTTAACTATGACCGCCTTTACCGCTGGACACGGAAGAATTATGACTTTCCATGGAACGCTTGGTGAAATTAAGTTCTACGGAGACGATAGACCAGACGCAGTTCATCTATTAGTATTTGGAAAAGAGCCTATTGTATTTAACGTAGATGATATTGTTAGCGGTGGCACAGGTTATGACCATGGCGGTGGTGATTTCATGTTATGCCAACAATTATACGACATGATAAATGGAAACGCTCAAGCCACTACTTCATTAGAAGCTTCTATTGAAAGCCACCTTATTGCCATAGCTGCCGAAAAATCAAGAAAAACAGGCAAGGTTGTTGAAATTACTCACAAATAACGTAAAAAAAGCCACTTAAAGTGGCTTTTTTAATTTTAAATCAATTTATTCTTGATACTCTGCTATATATGGAAGATTTCTATAATATTCAGCGCTATCTAAACCATATCCTATTACAAAGAAATCAGGAATTGTAAATAATGTGTAATCCGCCTTGAAATCTACAACCCTTCTATCTGGTTTATCCAAAAGAGTTACAACTCTGATAGATAAAGGATTTCTCGTTTTGAGTAAATTTACAATATCTTTTAGAGTTCTACCTGTATCAATAATATCTTCAACGATAATTACGTGATACCCTGAAATGTCTTGATCTAAATCAAGAGTAATGTTCACAATACCTGTTGAAACAGTTCCTTGATAGTAACTTTTTGCGCACATAAACCCAATTTCACAAGGAACGGAAATTGCTCGGCACATATCTGCCATGAAAACAAATGCACCTTTAAGAACGCTTACAAGTAAAACAGGACGTCCGTCATAAGAATCACTAATTTGTTTCCCAACTTCTTTAATGCGTGCTTTAATTTGTTCTTCAGTAATTACTACCCTTTTAATCTTTTTGTTAAACTCTTGAATCTTAGCTTCTCTCACTTGTAAAAACCTCTAATTAAGATAAATTAATTGTAACATAAAAAGACAAAATATGCAATACAAATTATGAAAGGAATAAAACTTCAGGCAATAAAACTCCTGCTTGCTGTTTTACGTGAATAACACCGTCAATATAAACATAATCACAAGCTACGCGCTCACCTGATGGTGAAAGCCTTTCAATCTTATTTATCTTCTTCTTAGAGATCAAGGTTATATCTTCTAAAACATCCAAACCAATATTAAAGAAAGCGACCATCATTTCACCATTAGGCAAATAACCTGCCTTTAAGTAAACTTCTGCATCATCTGGATAGTATACGTCAATATTATCTTGTTCTTTCATAATATCGATAAGTTGTTGTTTCCTTGTTTCATTAAGCATCGAAAAAGAGGTAAAATAACTCCATTTTGCATCTGGGGTTCCACTAAAAACAATAGACAAACCACCAAGGGAGTTCTTATATCCCGTTACACCAGGGAATAAATCTTCGTAAGTATCACCTACTCTTGTCTTAACTGTTGAATAAATTTTTACATCTTTTTCAACTACTTTAATTTGTTTTAGTTTTATTTGTAATGGCATCGAACGATTCTGATAAAATTCACTAACCGGTTTTTTACCTTCCCATTTGCAAATTTCTACCCCTAAATACTTTCCAAAACCACGTTTAATCAAGTTTTCAGCAGCACCTGAAGAAAGAACAAGCGTCCCTTTTAAGAAAACTTTAATATCTTCGTCCTTAAATTGTAGAACAGAATACTCGTCAAGAAAGACAGCGCCACCCACTTTAGATGAAAAATATAAAGGCAAACCTATTCTTTCCAACACGCTTGTTGACCATGCAACAACGTTTTCAATCCCATCTGGTTTATCCCTAAATGGATAATGTGGAATTGAATAAATAGGAATTCTTGCACCAAAGGGTTTAAACACCTTAACGTATTCACATAATGATTTATAGAATCCTGAGTATTTTGATAAAATTTTTCTATAAGCAACTCCGGCTTTTGGTTCAGATCCCGAGCTTCTTGTAAGCCAATGTTTAGCGCCGTTTGCCCCTTCCATAATGCTTGCCGTAAAGTGCATATGCAAAAAACTTGCACTTGTGGAGTATCTATTGTGTGGACAAGTATCAGTTTCAGCCAAAAAATAACCCTCTCTATCACCAAAACATTCTCTCAAAGCAGCAGAACGATACATTCTTGGCGTATAACCACGAACGTTACTACAATATATACCACCATTAAGCCTTGCAATCGGCTTGTTACCTTTACCTGCAAAGGCGTTTGCTAATTCAAATGGGAATTCAGTATGAAATCCACCTGATATTCCAGAAATTGCACCTTGAATAGTAGGATCAACTTCGTCAATACCTTCCCTCATTGCACTTACAACTTCGAGCAAACTGTCTTTTTGTATTTCTACAAAAATTTCTTGATATTTTTTATCTAACTCGGAGTTTCCTTTTAAATGTGTGTAAAGTTCTTCCCTTGTAAGATTCGTCCCTGCTCTCTTGTTAAATTCTGCCATATGCAAAGGACACGCACAACCTTTTACCTTATATAAAAGCCCAACGTCGTCGTCAATCAAAATAATTTCAGGACCACTTTGCGCAAGTCTTTTCATTTGTCCTTTTATATACTTTTGGAATCCTTTATCATAGGGGCAAACTGACGCCTTACGCTCATCCCCATTAGATACGTCAACCATATTTTGAAAGGGATGCATGATTGGTGGAACAGTAATATGTCCTAAGGTTGACTGAACCAATACCCCTGTCTTAACGTTTTCATCTTTTAACCTATCTTTAAAAGCTTCATATTTTTTACAATAAATTTCTGCTCTATCAATAGGTGGCGTGCCTTCAGGTGAAAAATACATCATAAACATCGCATGGGTAGAAACGCCTGTTCTTTGCTGTTCGATTACGTCTTTAGAAATTTGCTCCAAATTATCAGTATTTAAAGGCATTATAGATAAATTAAGCATATAAAAATCTCCTAATTTTCTTACAAATAAATTATATAATTATGATTAGATTTCGTCAATACACTTTTCCACGAAACTTTTTCGTAAAAATAAAACCCTAAACCATAAGGTTTAAGGTTTCTTTGGCGGGCAATCTGCTCTTTAACTATAAATTATTTTTTCTAATATCTTTCAAAAAGTCAATAATAAGTGGGTTTATAGTTCCATCAATATCTATTAAAGCGTTAAAGGTAACCATATTCCCTGCATTAAGTTGCTCATCTAAATACCTTTTAACATCTTCTTTTTCATACGCAGAAGGTAAAAATTCGTTCAATCGTTTTTCAAGCACCCAAACATAATCACCTAACACCCAAGCAAAATTTCCTTCTATTGGCAACCATCTTGTTTGTTGAATATCATCTGACTCACATATAGGTTCAAAATCAAGTTTGTCCATTTCCCCTGCACAATAATCTATATCTTTATAATACCTAAAATGTTCACCAATTCCAGCATTAATTGTCATTGCAGAATTTGGATTACCTGCAACAACAGCATCAGCTAGCTTATCCCATGGAAATTGCCAGTCCCCAATATTTGTAGTAATTGTATTATAAGGTCCTTTTGGG
>JAFVWA010000153.1 GCA_017501885.1 Clostridia bacterium
AAAAAATGATATTTTTTACAGAATCTTTTGTAAACTTCAAAATAATCGCTCCTTTTCTTATGTATCTAAAAAATATTCTATCACAAAAGATAGCGAAGGAAATAAACTAACTAGCGAGCAAAAAGAGTTTTTTAAAGATTCAAAAATTGTAGATAAAAACGGGAATTTAAAGGTTGTTTATCACGGGACAAATGACGAGTCTTTTACGGTTTTTGATATTTTAAAAATAGGTAGCAATACAAACAATGAAGGAATTTTTGGAAAAGGTTTTTATTTTACCGACGACAATAATCTTGCAAAAACTTATAATCGAAAAGACGGAAATATTGCAAAGGACGGAAGTGGGCGCATATTATCTGTGTATCTTGATATTAAAAATCCTTTTATTTGGAACGATTATAACACAGCGGAAAAGGTTGCTAAACTTGAAACAGAGTTAAATCTAAAAGGAATGTTAAAATACAATTCATTAAAAGGATATGAAGGCCTTCACGCAATAACAGATATTCAAACCGAAAGATTATTCGCAAATGAATTGCAGAAAAAGGGTTATGACGGGGTTATATTTACATATCCGAGCGGGATATCGGAATTTGTAGCATTTGAGCCAAGCCAAATAAAATTGTCAAACAACCAATCTCCTACCGCTTCCGAAGACATAAGATTTTCTATTAAAAAAGATTCTGACGGAAAGCAATTAACAGAAAAACAACAAGAATATTTTAAAAATTCAAAAGTTGTCGACGAAGACGTAAATTTATTAAAAGTTTATCACGGCTCGACAAGTGGAGAATTTAGCATTTTTGACGCTGCTTTTTCAAATGTTGAAAGTGATATGGGCGCGGGATTCTATTTCTCCGACTCGTTGGAAGATGTTATGTCTAACTATGAAGACGGAGGTCAAGACTTAGAAGGAAAAATTTCAAGACTTGCAGAACGAATCGAATCGGAAGAAGAAATAGACTACGAGGAAGCAGAAAAGAAGGCGCGCGCTCAATTATACAAACAGCCAAAAAGATTTGATGTCTATCTTAATTTTGAAAATCCGGCCTATGTTGGCGGAGAGTTAGACTCTCCTACATATCTTTTAGCGGAGTTTACGGATAATTACAACATTGAAGACTTCGAAAGCGAAGAAGAATATTACGAGCAATTAGACCAAGATTTCGGCGAGTTTATCGACGAAGTGATTTACAATATTGACTCGGCCGGAATATACGATTATGACGGCTTGCAAGATATTTTATACGAGGCTTACGCAAATGGCGGGATTACAATCAATGATTTAAAAGACGCCCTTAACGAAAGAGTCTTTGCTATGGACGAAAAAGGCAACTTTGCAACAAGCGAAGTTTTAAGAATAATTATAGAAACATTAGGATATGACGGGATTATTGACAACAGCGTTGTTGATAAATGGGGATATAATAGCGGCAGAGTTCAATATATGGAAGGTCTTACAGAAGATACGCGACATTATATCGCTTTCAAGCCGAATCAAATTAAACTCGCTACGAATGAAAACCCTACAACCTCGCAAGATATAAGATATTCTATTTCAAAGACACAATACACAAAAACAAAAGCAAACCTAAGCAGAGAGAAGGTTTACAACAAAAACGAAGCGGAAAAAGTAATAAATTCTATTGTTGAAAATGTTATGGTATTTGACGAATCAAAATATGGAACTATTAACAATAAAACGCGCGAAGAAGTTGTAACTAAACTTTTCGAGGCTTTTAATACCAAAAATGAAGGATATCGCGCCGGAGTTGCGTTAGATATTGCAAATTATTTAATAGATAATACTATTGTCGAGAGTATTTATAACGACGGAGATAATAGCGGAGATATATTTATTATTGATACATTAAAACAATATCTTCACGGAATAGACCTTTCTTCTATTAAAGGAGAAATTAAATACCGTTACGACACGGATAATAGTCCATATTTGATTTGGGGAAAAAGAAAAGGTAGAAATGCTTCTTCTCCCGACCAAATAGCGCAAGAATTAGAAGACTTCGGAATTAAAATTAATGCTATAAACGAGGCGGATATATTTTTCGAAATTGACGATATGTATAGAGCAGCCGTTGCAAACTTAAAAAATAAAACAAAAGAAACCGCAAATTCTCTTTTATCTACGGAAGAAAGAAAGGCCCTACAACAACAAATTGCAAGAGAAATTATGCTTTCTTATGACACAAACGGAAAACAATCAAAATTCTCGGCAACTATAGATAAATTTAGAAAACAAATTTTATCGTTAAGAGATAAATTGAAAACTTCGCAACAATACGCGAAAGCGATTAAAAATCTCGTAACCTCACAAACAAAAGCGAAAGAAATTGTTAAGAGAAAATATGCCGACGGAACTAAACTCGAAAACGAAGCAATTAAAAATCTCGTGGGGATTGTTTCTAAATTTACCACTTACAAGGGAAATCTTTCAAAAGATGTTAGAAGTGTTGTTTCTTCACTTCAAAATGTTTATACACAAGACAATATTTTAATGGGCGGAGAAAACTTCTTAGGAGAAAATGATTTTGGCGGCGAAATTGATTCAGATATTGTAGACGCTATCAATCTTATTGCAAGTGGCGAAGGCGAATTATCTATAAGCGAAATTGTTGCGCTTGATAAAATTACAAAAGGAATCCTTCACT
>JAFVWA010000154.1 GCA_017501885.1 Clostridia bacterium
ATAGTAATCAGTCTTTTCAGAGTTCATGTAGTCGCCTACTGCTCTCTTACATTCGATTGGAATTACAAGTGAGAATACTTCACCGTCATTATTAGTAACGCTTACAGTTGCAGTCGTTGAGCCGAGTTTACCCGTGCCTTCAATTTGGTTTGTAGTTGCATTATATGTTGCAATTGAAGTGTCGGCAATTTCAACAGTAGGAGCACCGTCGTTATTTTCTGCCTTAACTACGAAAGAAGCCTTTGTAGCAGTAACGCCACCAATGGTTGCTACTTCTTGGTTATAAATGGTTACGTTAGAAATAGTGTTGCCAGAATTTGCATCTTCAACCCAAAGTTTAACGTGTCCAATTACTTTAACGTTAATAGTTTGAGTAAGAGAAGGAATACCTGAAACACCGTCCCATGATGCGTTAATCGTGAGTTCTGTTTCGCCCTTCTGATTACCAGTAACGTTTACCATAGAGCCGTCTACAGCAGTAGAAATTTTATCACTTGCAGCGGACGTGGTTAAAATGGCATTATTAAATCTTTTGCCGTTAAATACTATATAAGGATTAAAGCCGTAAGTAGTTCCAACGGGAACAACGAAAGTGTTGTCCTTAAGATTGTCGATTTGCATTGCAGGGATATAAGAACCGCGACCTACGGTTACTTTAAGTTCTGCAGTATGTTCACCGCTTGATGCAATAATCTTTGCGGTGCCTGATTTATGGGCAGTTACTTTTCCGAGTTTATCAACTGAAGCTATGCTTTCGTCAGAAGAAGAATAGCTTACGGGAATTTCAGAATAAGAAGTGCTGGTAACGAGAACGTATTGTTCATCACCTATTAACATAGAAATTTCTTCTTTGTCAAATTTAAGAACTTGATACGTTTTGCTATCGCTTGGTTTATCTGGAACATCCGGGTTTGTGCCAGGATCGTCAGGATTTGTGCCAGGGTCATCAGGATTTGTTCCTGGATCATCGGGGTTTGTTCCTGGATCGTCAGGATTATCCGGATTACTTGGGTTTGACGGAGTGTTTGGGTTTCCGCTACCCGAATCATCACCACCACAATCACATGCAAAGAACATGCTAAAGGAGAACATTGCAATGATTGCAAGAATTACTATTAAAAACTTCTTAATATTTTTCATTGTTTTTTCCTCCTTTAATTATGCGTTAAGAATTAATTTGTATCCGTCTACATATTTGAATTCAGGATACTTGTCAAGGTTTGCTTGAATACGAGCCTTGAATGCTGCGTTTTGTTCGTTAGTTAAGTTCATAGATTGGTCGTATATTATCCAAATAGGACAGAATGCTTCTTTTTCAATATTGTAAGCGATTCTATCGTATTCTTCAGGATTTGTATACTTTAATCCTTCGATCATATTGTAAGCTGAGTCAGCAGTTTCAACCCAATCGAACAACACTTCAGGTCTCCAATCAAACAATTGTTTTACTTGGTTACGATTGGTTCTTCCGCCGTATTTATCAGCTTTTAACGTTTCAATGTGATTGAAAACTCTCATTTTGTTGAGAAGGTTTTGCATTACGCCAGAAGCTGGTCCGTATAACGCGTCAAACCAGTCTTTCATTAATTTGTTAGAGTCTAAGGTTGAATCGTAAGCGAGTTTTGCGTTGATATAACTGATGAGAGCGCCCCATTCAGTAGGAGATGCGCCGTGGATGTTTTCTGAGTAATACATTGACCTACCACGAGAGAATACGTAGTTGAAAAATTCTGTATTGTAGAAATCGAAACCATCGTAGAAATAGTTGTGATATGCAACGTTGTAGTTATACATGAAGTAGCCGAATGATTCGTGACCTTCTTCAGGATCTAAACAAGCTACCCATGCGTCAAAGTTATTCTTGTTGAAGCTGTTGTCTTCAGAGAAGAAGCTTTGTTGGAAGTCAGAGTCGATAGGAGCCCAGTAAATCATACTGTTCTTATCAACTACAACCGTTTCGTCAACAGGCTTCCACTCACCCGTTGCAGGATCAATTTCTGCAGGAGCGTTTTCAAATTCGTAGTAAGCATAGTAACAAAGTTTGAAATCATCTCTCTTATATGCGATGTTTTCAGGTTTGTCCATCCATTCACGAACTTTTTCACATACTCTATTAAAGAAACGAACTGCTATACCAGAGTTGTTGTATTTACTCTTTAATGTAGAACATGTTTCGCACGTGCAAGTCTTTCTATCGTCGGTCATGGTAACATACATTCTTGTTGAATATGGATACTTATCTGGGGTGTATGCCATAAACGTTCTTTGAACCATGTTTGCTAAATACTCAGTCATAAGTTCAAAAGAATCTTCGTTGCCGTGAGCTGAATAGCAAAGCTGAACACCCGCAGGAGCAAACCAGTCGGGATATTTTTCGCCATACGTTCCACCGTCAGGGTGATCGTAAGCGTATTTCATAACCTTAACTGAGTTGTGTCCTGAACACGTTGTTAAATTTCTGAACTCGATGTCATCGATATCTTCAGGTTCACCTTCAAATATTTGTCTTGCTGTAACGGCCTCATTTTCGTTAACAAGCATACGTTGACCGTAGTAATAACCACCTTCGGTTGGGTGATAGTGAGAAAAACCATAATCCTGACCCATAGGAAAGGAAGATTTTTCGTAAGAACTGGTTGCCGTATACTGAACGTCAGGAATATCGTGAACTGCGTAGTTACGAAGTTTTAAGTTGGTAACGTTCTTGTCATAAACAGTAGTGTTTGCTGAGTAAGTTTCCCAATTAAAGTTGATTCTTAAGAAAGTGTAAACTAAGTTGAGAACGCCTTTATCAGTAAAACCTGTGATGTAAACATTGTTGTCTACAGTTGTAATTTTACCACCGTTTAGGCCATCGCTATCCTTAGAGTAATCGATTGCTTTATCAGTGCCGTCTAAAGACTTCAAAAGGCTAGTTTTTCCTAACGAAATATAGTGTTGGTCAGCCGAGTGAGTAGTTACTGGAAGTTCGGTATCTACAACAACGGGCATTACAGCATTCGTTGAACGGTTAAAGAACTTTAAGAAAGTTGATTTTGATTCGTCAAAGAAAGTTTTATCGTATTCCGCTGTAGAAGGAGCAACAACTAATTTGTATTGAGTTGCGCCGTCTTTAACAAGCCATTTATCATCCATTTCGGGTGCGGTATAAATGTGCGTTCCGAAATGAACTAAGCCATTGTTAGGATCTGAACTATCGTAATCTCCTGTATCGATTACGTCGTCATCCGGTTGGGTATCACCAGCGCCGTTGTCGCCGTCATAGCCACCGTTGGTGTTTTGGTTTGTGTTAGAACCCGTTGTGTTGCTGTTGTCGACTGAACCTTCGCTTCCACAACCTACTGTTGCTATACACATCATCATTGCGAGAATTAGACAGATTACTCTGCTTATCATACTTTTCATTCTTTTCATCGTCTATCC
>JAFVWA010000155.1 GCA_017501885.1 Clostridia bacterium
CACCATCATCTGGATTAGCAGGTGTGTCTTGGTTTGTTCCGCCGTTGCCGGTATTATCGCCGTCGTTGTCAGAACCGCCACCACAAGCTACTACAGATATCGCCATGAGTGCACAAAGCAATATGGCAAGTAATCTTTTAAGTTTGTTCATTGTGAACCTCCTTTAATTTTTAAAATAATAATCCCACAATAGAATACTTACTTCAAAGATTTTACTATATATCGCCAAATAAATATATCAATATCTTGACTTTTTTGAGAAAATTTACAAGTTTTTGTAATTAAATTTCAATTTTTTTCTTTCTAACATTATATATATAAGCAAAAATACTCTTTTAGACAAAAAATCTGCATTATTTTTTATTGCCTTTTAACATGTCTTATAACATACGAGTTTAGCGATTTAAAAAAAGTTTTAAAGAAAAAACGGTGGCTTTTGCCACCGCTGTTTTGTTTTAAATATTGCGTTTATCTTTCGTTTGAGAAATTCCTAAATTGCAAGGGAGTCATTCCCATTTTGCGTTTGAAAATATGACAGAAATACGCTTGCGAACTAAAACCCGAGCCGTATACTATTTCAGTAAGTGGCATGTTGGTTTTAGTTAACAAAACCTTTGCGTTATTTATTCTCAAATCTAATATGAAGTTTTGAATGGTCTGTCCCGTAGTTTCTTTGAATACTCTACATAGGTAGAATTTGTTATAACGAACGTTCTCAGAAATCTCGTCAAGTTTAATATCGCGACGAAAGTTTTTTCTGATGTAGTCCATTGCGATTTTTACTGCTCCACTCGGCTGACCGTTTTTGGTTAAGTTCTTACCAATCATCACTTTACCCCATTATAATTATGGTATGCTACTATTTTACTACATAATTTGAGCAAATTATATAAAAATATTGACTATTTTGCAAAAATTTTTGCGCAACTTTACCCCCATTTTTCCGTTTTTTGGGTTTTGAGAGTGGTTATATAGAGTTAATTTAGTCAATTTTTAATAATAATCAGACCGTCTTTTAGTTCAAATTGAGTTCCGAAAGGTTTACTCAAACGATTTAAGACGCTTAATATTTCTTTCTGTTCTTCTTGCCCTGCGACCATTGGAAGTCCGTTAGTCAAGTCCTTTTTGTCAAAGTTTAAGCCTACAGGCAATAATTTTATATCCACTAACTCGTCACCCTCAAAAGAAAGAGAAGGTAAAACGGTTAAGTAATTTTCTTTGTTTAAGTGCAAACCGACTTTTCCACCCCTTGAACGAACGTCTAAGGCATGTTCTGCGGTTGCGTTGATATCTACCCCGTATTGTTCCATAAAGTCCGCAGGGAGTTTTTCTACTCTTGGACCTTGATATATAAAGTCACCAAGCGAATACATTATTGGTTTTCCCTTATAAATCTCTATTCCGCGGAGTTCGTGACAACCTCCACCGAATATAGCTGATGCGCCTGCATCTATACATGCTTTGCAAAATTCGATTAGATATTCGGGGGGATTTGCATGTGAAACGTCATCATCGTCGTGACAATGAATTTGGACGAATATGTAGTCATTTTCTTTTTTGGCTTGCTTTATTAAATCTACGTGTCTTTGTTTGTCTTTTGGGTTACAAGCGGTTTTCGGCGCGTCTTGTTTAGTGGTAAACGTTGTTTTACCCAACACGAAAACACCTTCAGGATCAGGTGTAACGTATCCCGTTGCAATATTGAAATCTCTATTGTAATTAATCTTGGTATACTTTGCTATCTCTTTTAAACTTTGCATCTGTTCTTCTGTCACCTTATAAGCGGTTGAGTGACGAAGATAATTTACGCCTGGTCTTCCGATAAAGTTATCAGTTGCCCTACCTGCCTTACTTGCAACTTCAAACGAAGCATCTATTGCAAAAATGGCAATTTTTTTACCGTCAATTTCAATTATAGCCGGTTTTTCTGCCTGAGCTAAGTCCTTACCCGTGCCTGCGTGCGCTACGCCGTGCTTATCTAACTCTTCAATAGTGGAAAGCATGCCGTGATAAGAATAATCCATACAATGGTTATTCGCATTGCCGTAAAAGTTAAAGCCCATACTTTTTAAGTGGTCAAAGTATTCCTTTGGTGTGTTTATCCAAGTCCCACCAGAATACGCGTTGGCAAAATCGCCATAATCAGAAAGGTTCGTTTCTAAATTGGTAATTTTTATATCGTGTTTATTTATAAAATCGGTTATTTGCTTTTTTTGACCATTGTAATACTCGGGAAATTGCGCAACGAAAAGCGCGTCACCCGTGCCTGTTACAGTTAACTTTTTACTCATGATTATTCCTTGTAATAAAAAATAAAATGCACCTATGACCGATTAAATATCGGCCATAGGTGCTAAGTTTTTACTTTCTTCTGGTTTGTTGTAAGGTGTAGTGAACGTCGTCTGCCTTTTCTTCGTCGGTGAACTTTCTCCAAGTATCGATTGGCTTGCCACCGTTGTAAGTTCTGTCGTTGATGCTTTCAGCAGTGCCCATTACGGTTACGTTGATTTGACGCTTTCTTGCACGAACTTGATCCCAGTCTACAAAGTATACGTGTGCAAATTCACCGCCGTCTAATACGCCGTCTTTAATGGTCATGGTTTCGCTTCTGCCGAAGAATACTGAACGAAGGTGTCCGTCGGTGTTGAGTGAAGTGAAATCACCAGGTTCGTTTACGTATCTACCAAATTGTGAGTGGATTGGACCTGGGTGCATATATGCATTGGTTTCGCTGTAATCAGGAATGAATTTTTGCATAATCTTTAAAAGATCGTGTTGTAAAAATTCTAAATCGTATACGTCGATGTCGTGTGAACATTCCTGAATCATTACTGAACAGGTGGTGTGGTGTGATGCGATGGTTACGGTGCCGTTTTTGATACCAGATTCTTTAACGATATCTATGATTTCTGCAGATACGTCGTGGAATGTTGGTCTCCAGCCCTTTGATTGAACGTTGAGTTCTTTTTGAAATACTTTGAATTCCATATTAGGTTTCTCCTTAATATATTTTTTATTTTTAATTCTTTTTTAAGATTTCTTATCTCTAACGCAGAAGATTAGTAGTAATCCTATAAATACTGCAAGTGCTATTGCTTCTATCAATATTACAGTATAACTTAAACTCCAGCCGATTTCAATAGTTCTACCCATTATAAATGGTGCGGCTGCCGCACCGAATGATGCTATCGCATTCGTGTAGGCGGCAAAACTGCCCGTATTTATCTGTCGACTCATTTTTGCTATTATTACCGTTTCGTAAATAGCATTAATACCCCTTGCAAACAAAGACGTCGCAAGTAGCAACACGATTGCTAATACGAAGTTTGCCGAATAGCCATACAATACTGCCACTAATAGTCCTATGAGCCCTACAACACAGACAATAGAAAGCGCTATATAGTTATTTACCTTCTCACATAGCATTATTACGACAATAGGTCCAAACGCCACACCGATAGGAACAACTGCTGAGAAAATAATCGCTAAGGAATTTTTCATTCCAAAGGTGTCCGTGAGCATTTTTGGTATAAAATCTATAACGCTACTATAAATGGTGTATGCTAAGAAACAAATTACACCGACCAAGATATAAAATACTATCTTAATCCATTTACTTTGCAAAGGAATGAGCGTTATATTTGTGCTTATATTCACACTTGATTGACCTTTGTTCTTGAATCTAACTTCTTGGTCAATTTCAATAGCAACGTGTTTTGGAAGCCTTTCTAACTTGCTTACAACCGTGCAGAAGAATAATAATACAATTCCAAAACAAAGACCTATGATAACAAAGCCAAGCCACCAAGCATCCATCGCTACAACAATCGACGCTATACAATAGGTAACTACCGAGCCTGCGGGGAATCCGCAAGTCATAAAGGTATTTGCTTTTGGTATCATTGATTCGGGCAAGTGTTTGGTTGCCGTATACATACAACCTGCCCAAAGGCCCGCTTGTAATATTCCGTTAATAGTGAGAACTATGCAAAAATATACGAGTCCCGTTGAAAATGCCATTATTACAGTCAATACACATGATAACGACACCGTTAAGGCAAGGTATATTTTTATGTTTATTTTTTTAAAGAATACTGCTAATAACAGCTGTGTTGTTGCATAAACGATAAAATAAATAGTTATAGGCAACGTAAACTGACTTTCTTGAAAACCAAACTTATCTAAAATTTCGACCATCTCAGCCGTATAGATAAATTTAGAAGCCATCATAAACGCAACCATTAAAAAGCAAGCAATAATCAATAAGTTGCTAAGCCTTTTATATTGAAGCTTCTGTTCCATATGCCAAAATTACTTGCTTACTCTCTCGTCGTATGCTCTTCTTACTGCAGCAATCATTTCTTCAGCGAGTTTAAGTGGATCTTCTGCTTTTGCGATTGCTGACGAACAGCCTGATGCAGAAGCACCTGCTTTGATGATGTTATAACAGTCTTCTCCCTTACTTATTCCTGCTGATGGGAAAGGTTTAATATCTGGGTTGATTTCGCGAATTACTTTGATTACTTCGTCAACATATTCTTTGTCGGCAGGTTTACCCGTTCCGATAAGTTCAGATGGTTCTGCAACCAAGATGTTAGGACCGAGTTTTGCGATAGCCTTAACTTCTTCAACAGAGTCAGCGCATACCATGGTAGCAAGTCCCATTTCGTCTGCACGCTTGATTGCCTTTTCGATTTCTTCGATAGTGAGCTTTCTTTCCGCGTGGTTAAGCATTACGCCCACTGCACCTGCAGCTTTAATGCCTTCGGGAAGGCTTTTGCCCATACCCTTACCCATTGGAATACTGTCCATATGTTGAGAGTAAACGTGTATTCTCTTTGTATGTCTTGCAATGTTTGAAATTTCGGTATCAGGAACGTCTAATATAACGTCTACACCGTATTTTTTAGAAAGTTTATCTAAGCCCTTTGCTATTTTAAGCAAGGTGTCGCCATACATGTAGCACTTAGGACCATATTCAAAAAAAGGTTCGCTGATTTTGTAATTCTTTACCATATTAAACTCCTTTTATTAAGGTTATTTTATTTTCTTGAAGTTTCCGAGTGTTTCGTTTACCGTTTCTACGTAAGTAAACGTGTCGGGATACTTTTTGATTATGTTTTGGAAATCAACTATTTGATGCTTATTAACTACGCAAAATAGCACGGATTTTTCTTGCTTGCTGTATATACCTTGTCCTTGAAGCCTTGTTGCAGAGTGGCGAAGATTATGGATAATCTCGTCTTCAATTTGCTCGGGGTGCGCCGTTACTATTACAAACTGATATGCTTGTTTGTTACCCTTGAGCATTAAGTTGCCCATAAAACTTGAAATAAAGCAATAAAGCAAACATAAACATACGGGTTTATAATCAAATATTCCACCTTCTGAATAAACAAACAACGAAGAAAATGCAACGACTGCGTTAAGCGCAAAGGTTACCCAGAAAAAGTTAAGCGACGGTTTTACCTTGCTTACGTATTTACTGATTATATCCGTTCCGCCTGAACTTGCGCTTATACGGAACAATACTCCGTATATAAAACCGCTGATTAACCCCGATATCATTACGGGATATATGGTATCTACGCCCTGTGCGTTATATTGAATGCCTTCTGTAACGACGTTTTGTAAAAACAAGTAGAACAACGAATACACTAAACAGAAAACTAATGTTCTTATACCAAACTTTCTATCTATCTTAAAAAATGCAAACACGCAGAGTGGAACGTTTATGATAAGCGATGCAAAGCCGACTGAAAAGTCTAACTTATACTGAATCATAACGGTTACGCCGTTAAGTCCAGCTGGAGCAAAGTTGTTTTTTACAACGAATAAAATGTAACTGGTTGCAAGAAGCATACCCATTAGCACTACTAAAAGATACTCTAAAACCGTCTTCTTGTTAAACAAACAGCCTTGCTTTGTTAAGTCGCTCATTTTAATTACTCCCAATGCTCTCCAAGTTGGTTATTTTTTATTAAGTCTTTCGCCTACTGCTCCGCCTGGGTGAATTAGAGCAAACTGTTCGTTTTGAAAACCCGTTTCTTCGATAAGTGCCGTTTGTAATGCGTGGAATATCATACATAAAGCGGTTGAAGACGTCGTGCCTTGTGAATTCCATTTATCAGTTTCTCTATTTACAAACTGTTTAAGAACAACGTCTGCACCAAGTGCTAAGGGAGATTCTAAATTTTCGGTAACGCTTATAATCTTTACGCCCTTTGCCTTGCATATATCCATTATGGGAAGAAGTTCTTTGGTTTTTCCGCCACGTGAAGCAAAAATCATAACGTCGCCTTTTTGTAAATATCCAGAAGCGCCGTGAACGGCTTCTGCGGGGGAAATGAATCTTGCAGGACGTTCTATACAGCACATAAGGTGTGCCATGTGTTGGCAGATAATTCCAGAGTGTCCGCATCCGCAAGTGCCAATACGAACTGCGTTTTTAAGAAGTTCTACTGCTTCCGAAAACTTTTCTTCGTCTAAATAATCAAGCATTTGAGCTATACATTCGCTTTCGATTTTATATGCCTCTTTTACCGCTTGTAAACTTTCTTTTTTCATGAGATTTCTTCCTTAATGATACCTAATGTCAATATAATTATAATATACATTGTTAGTATAACATTTATAATTTTTTTCGTCAATAATAAATTAAGCGTTTTTCACGAAATATTTTCTTCTTTTTAATTTACATTAAAAAAGAGTTGGACTTGCTATCAAACTCTTTTAATTTTTTTAGACATATTGGCTTTTATTTAACCTTACAGTTTCCATATTTATCTACTGAACAAACAATGTATTTTGCTTTATTATCGCTAACTTTTATACTATTTGCAACAGTTGATGCAATTTGCACACCGTTTGCAAACACCCTGTAATAAATATGTTCGGCATCTTTATTTTCTTCCCAACAAAGCACGCCGTTGTTTAGTTTAAGATTTATAACTTCGGTAGGAACTCTATCTACATAATCGGTTGTCAGTAATATCATTCCCCTTGCTGGAACACTTACACTAAACGAGTTATTCTTAACGTTTATTAGTTTGTCGTAATTGGGTAAATCGTTAAAGGCATTATATGGTGGTTTTTTAGAATCATAGGTGTATTGTCTTAAAGGCCTATCGCAGTTATGTTCGCTTGTGAAATCTATCATTTCAGCGGTATCTTTATAATTAACAACACAAATTGAACAACTTCCATCTGGATTGGTTACAGCACAAACACGAAGGTCTTCATCTTCAAATTCTGGAACAAGCACACGAGAATTTTTACGGAAGTATTTAGCCATTAAGCCCGTCGTGTAGTATGGAGCATAAGCACGATAGTCTTTTTCTTCATCACACCAACGAATCATTCCGTTTTTATTATATCTTGTGCTTACACCGTGGCCTGAAAATCTTGCCGCATCAAAACGAGCCTTTTCTTCTGCACTATCCCCGTCTTCACAAAGGAAAGGATCGGGATAATCTATAAAAGTCCACGCACACGCAGATAAACAGCCAGAATTTATTGCGGTGGAACAAACTTCGACATATTGCAAAGCACACTCGCCTTCAAGTTCTGGAAAGTTTACGTAGCTTGCGCTATCTTCAAACATAGCATTATGAACTTTGCCACTTTTTTTGAACCCAAATTCCCCTAAAACAAAACGCTTTTCTTTACCTAAACTTCTTGCAACCATAGTCCTTAACATATTGTCAAGCTTTTTGTAATACTTTCTATCACCAACGTCTTCGTTCCAAAAATATAAGTGGTGACAAAAGCACTCTGAAGTATCTGCCATATTATTTACCGCCCAATCGAATTGTAGCCATGGATCGCCAAAACCTGAAGAATCAAGTGATAACAAGCCAACGTTTATGCCGTGGCGCTTAAATGCTGAATACAATATCTCATGCATTTCCTTAAATAATGGCAAGTTATATGAAAGTTCTACTCTATCCTTTCCTATTGCAAGTTCGTTAGTTATACAGTAATGACGAATCTTTGTGCATTTGCGTTCTTTGATAAGGTATTCTAAATTACAAGCAACCTTTTCTGCGTATGCTTCCATGTTAAAATCTTTATCACGATAAGGCATTCTTCCCGGAACGAGATACAAAGTTGTGTTTGCCTTTCTAAACGTTTGGTCGTAGTAATCTGCAAACCTGTCCATATCTTCTTTTGACCAATCGGCATAACCTGTAAACACCCTTGAATAGGTTGGGGAAACTTCTCTAAAACACTTTAGCACTACTTGATTTTTGAAATCTTCGTTCATTATCCCAGTCATAGTTGCTTCACTATTATGAAAACCTATTCCGCCAAATAACCAACGATGGGCGGGCTTTGTTAATTTTATTTCCATTTTATTTATTCTCCGTTACGTATTCCATCATTTTTTTCATACCACGCATATAGCCGAATGCGTTTGACCTTGCCGTATGCCCCCAACGAGTATCGTTGTTTATAAAAGGCACGTGATCATCTAAAATTAAACCTTTATATCCGTGTTTTTTTAGCGCGAACATAATTTTTGCAGGATCGTATCTTCCGTCACCCAAGAAACATTCTTTAAAATCTTCTAAAGTTCCTTGAACGTCTCTAAAATGAACCATTTGAATTTTATCTCTTGGAACAAATTCTTCTATCATATCCATAACGGCTTGTTCGCCACCTAATTGAGAGAAAGTCCCCATACAGAAGTTGATACCCCAAGCAGGGCTATTTGCAAGTTTTTCTGCACGAACAAAGTCATCTTTACAGATAAAGATTCTATCAACTCCCGCCAAGTTTTTCACAGGCGGATCGGAAGGGTGAGCGATTACTTTTACCCCCGCCTTTTCTGCTTCTGGTGCAACTGCTTTTATAAAATACTCGTAATTGCACCATAAATCTTCGGCGGTAGGAATTTCTTCTTTGCTAAATTTTGCCATGTGTTGTGCACTTACTGCGTATGCGTTTACACCAGATTCGGCAAGTTTTGCATTAAATACCGATGCTTTTGCTCCGCCCCTTGTAGGTTCGGTTATGCTTGTTCTCCACGCCCAAGTAGGACAGAAGTGATGTCCTAATATCGGAATACCTACTTCACCCATATTCTTAACCGTTTTTATGTAGTTATCAATCTTTTCATCACGATCTTTTGAACCTAGCATTATGCTTTGAAAAAAACGTATTGGCACGTTTTCTATCATTTCAAGTTTTAGCTCAAATTTTTCGGTGTATTCTTTAAGCCACTTTAACGCTCTCACCGTCCAAAAATCTTCATCTGCTGTTGCAATTGGCGGAGTGTTAAAATGAAAACCCTCACTTCCTAATTGTTTAGCCATTAAAAGTGCATCGTCGTTAAACTCTTTTATAGCACCAAGAATTATTTTCATATTTTTAATTTCCTTTTTCGTAAAGATTTATTTTTAAGCCACTTGTGTTTACGTTTGCTACGTATAACGAGCCTGCATTTTGGTCTTGTTCATTAAAGTTTGCCGAAGTTATCAAAAGTTGATCTAAACTTTCACCAATAAATGCACAAGAAGAAGGTTTGTTAACTTCTACTTCTACGCTATCTACAACTTGTCTTGTTTTTCCGTCAATTTTTAGCACTTTTCCGCCAAGCCAAATTGCCACCCATAAGTTGCCGTCTTTATCTACACACATTCCGTCTGGAAGTGCACCGATAGGTAAAACACTGTCTAAATCACAAAAGGTTTGCCTATTAGAAAGGGGACTTTTTGCATCTGCATCAAAATCAAAAACTTCTATTTTTCGAAGGGGAGAATCGATATAATACATTTGCTTTCCGTCTTTTGACCAATCAATACCATTAGAGCAACTAACTTTGCCAAAAAGCTTTGTTAACCTGCCCTTTTTTAATTGGTAGAATGCACCCTTTCCGTCGTTATCGGTTGTTCCTAGATAATATGCGCCATCTGTTCCCACCTTGCCATCGTTAAATCTTCTGCCTAAAATTCGTTCCGGTTGATGAGCCAATTTCATACCGCCATTTTTATCCATAAGATAAATACCCGTTTCCATACCTAAAAGAAAATCGCCGTTTTCACAAACAGCCATGCAGCCTATTTGTTCGGGAAGGTCTATTTTTTCTATCACATTTCCGTTTAACGTTGCCTTGTAAAAACACTTTCCCCTAATATCAACGTAATAAACTTTGCCATCTAAAGGATTATAAAGCGGATTTTCGCCAACAATTAAGTTTGCGCTTATAAGTTTTGAACTTTTCATATCAATATCTACCAGAATTTAAGCAGTCCATTCCGCCGTCTAAAACAACACCCGAACCTGTCATGTTGCCAGATTCGTCTGATGCCAAGAAGTAAACACCCTTTGCTATTTCTTCTATGGTAGACACTCTGCCGATAGGCAGAGAACTATTACGATATTCCTTTTCTTTGTCGCTAAGTTTATCGTAACGGTCGGTATAAATAGGTCCTGGCATCAAGCAGTTAGACCTTATTCCAAATTTCCCCAAATCTACCGCGAGTGATTTTGTTAACGATAATATAGCACCCTTTGATGCGTTGTAGGAACTTCTGCCTTCGTTAACGTCTTGATAGTTAACAGAACCGAGAAAAACTAGCGTGCCTTGAATATTTTTTTTCACCATAACTTTGGCAAAAGTTCTTGCAACGGCAAAATTGCCAACTACGTTGCAGTATAAAACTTCTGCCCATTCATCTATTGGGATTTCCAATGGATCAGTCCCAACACCGAGCATTGCACCGTTTAACACAACGCTATCTGGGGTATAGCCTGCCTTTTTAATTTTTTCTAAAAGTTCTTCTACTTTATCAGTTTGCCTTACGTCGTGGGCAAAACCAATAATTTCTCCACCCGTTTGTTCTCTTAAGTTTTTTACTGCAATTTCTACGCTTTCTGGATTTTTAGAGGTTACTATAACAGCCCAGCCACGTTCTGCAAAAAGTTTTGCAATGCCGTAACCTGTATTTCTTGTTGCACCTGTAATTAAAACTGTTTTCATTTTTTATCTTCCTTTTTATCTGCGTTTATTATGCTTTGAGCAACTGCATTGCCACAAACTTCCTTGCCGTAGTCGGTAAGGTGAATTAAATCTTCCGTTTTTATAACTTTATTTATTTGAGGCTCTACCAAAGCAAACAAATCGGTAATTCCATCAACTTTATCGCCTATTCTTTCTAACAAGGCTTGGTTATATTTTCTTATTTCAGAAACAAAGTGCGCTACTGCAGTGTCGTTTTCCTTTTCCTTTCTTGTAGGAGTGGTTGTTGCAAGAATGATCTTTGCTGTGGTAACCTTTCTAAAATACTCTAAAATTCTTTCCATATTAGAAACGTATTGATCTATATCGCAAAAGGGTTTACCTTCGCCGTTTATGTGCGCCGTATCCCACAAACCATTATTCCAATGAATTATATCTGGGTTTTCTAGCGAGAATTTAATTTCTGGTAGCTTTTGTTGTCCTAACCAAAATCTTGAACAGTTTAAGGTATAAGCTGAAAACCTACAATTATCAGGCACTTTATAAACTTCGTATTTACCATCAAGAAGTTCGGTAACCTTTTGCGTGTAACCACCTGTTATAGAATCGCCAATAAGCAAAACTTTCTTCATAAACAACTCCTTTTACTCTTTTTTATAAGTATATCATTGTGTTTTACCCCATTCAAGCAACAAAATTGACTATTTTTTACAATTATATTGACTTTTTTGTTTTTTGGGGA
Organism: Clostridia bacterium; assembly: GCA_017501885.1. Taxonomy (GTDB): domain Bacteria; phylum Bacillota; class Clostridia; order Christensenellales; family Borkfalkiaceae; genus UBA1259. The sequence continues at coordinate 11,706 of JAFVWA010000155.1, forward strand.
TATAATAAAATTATGAAAATCAACGTTTTACAATGCAAAAAGTTTTCTTACATATATAAAACCGATAATCTTTCTAATAGAATAGTTAAAGATTACGAGATTGACTTTGAACTTGGCGAAGGCAGACATTATCAATACCACGACCAAAATTCAAGCGTTACTTTAACCCTTCCCGAAAATTGCGTGCTTATTAGAAAGCCTGGCGGTAGCGTTGGCTCTTATGGTAGTCAAAATTCATTTTTGCTGACTATTAGTTTAAGCGGAGAAAAAGCGCCGTCTACGGGATACGGAAGAAATCTTCCTGGTAAAATTGCGCCCCTTTGTAACGATGCTCTGCTCGATAATTTGCCACCTGTCGTAGTTATGAAAAACTATTTGGAAGTTAGGGAAATTTACCAAAAACTAACTCAACTCCCCTTAGACGACGACAATGCTCAAAATTTGGTTTTACAACTCATTTACCTTATAAATGCGCAGGTTTGCCAAGACAAGTTTAATAATAACTTAGATAAAAAAACGCCTTGCGATTTGATTTATAACTATCTAAAAAACAATTTCAATAGACAAATTAGTTTAGACCAACTTGCAAAAGCCGTTCACTTAGAAAAAAGTTATTTAATTAGGCTTTTTTGCTCTAAATACAACAAGACGCCCATTCAAACGCTTATTGATTTTAGATTAGAACACGCTTTATATTTGGTGCTTGAAAGCGATATGAAGATAAGCGATATTAGCGATAACTGCGGTTTTAACACCCTTTCGTTTTTTATCAAACAATACAAACTAAAATACGGATTAACACCACTTGAGCACAGAAAAAAGATAAAAGAAAAACCACTCGTTTGAGTGGTTTTTTATTTATAAATCACTATTTTTCATATCTAATCGCTTTCGCCATTTTTTTGAAATGAGCATAATAAAACAAATTATACTTTCGGTAGCCCACGACAAAATAAAGGCTAAAAATATACCATCCATACCCATTATTGGTGATAGAGCAAATGAAAAAACTATTCGACCAACGCTATAGCAAATTGTTGAAATAGTGGCTAAAAGTGGCACCAGTACCCCACGGAAAAAGTTATGGAATTGGTTGTTAAGTATTACTAAAACCACAAATGGGAAACAAAGCCTTATGTATCTTACTATATACCCGGCAGTTTGCCCACTTGCGTTTTGCAAGAAAATTGAAGCAACTACGTTTGGGAATATTAGCATTAATATAACAATTGGCGCCGAAAATACAAGCGCAAGTCCCATACTCGTGATAAATCCCTTCTTGATAAGGTGAGCCTTTCCGTTTCCACAACATTGCGAGCAAAGCGTGGATAAGCCTCTCGATGCCGAATAAAAGAAGATTGTGCAAATATCATATATTCTTAAACATACCGTAAACGACGCAGTAGCGTGAATACCCATTCCGTTTAATATTGGTTGAACAACTGCCGATGATATATACATAACTCCTTGTTGCAACATACAAGGCACAGCCATTTTCCACGCAAAAGCAACGTTTTCTTTGTTAATTTTAATAGGTTGCTTTGCGATAGAAAAGCCTTTACAGACTTTTGAGAGCGAATAAATGTTATACAAAAAGATTGCGACGAGCGAAATAAAAGTAGCCAGCCCTGCACCAAAAACACCCCAATCTAAAACTGCCATAAACAAGTAGTTAAGCGACACGTTTATCATACAGTTCAAAATAGAAGTCTTCATCGCATGCGAAGAATTTCCCATTACGAAAAACAAATCGTTTGTAAAAGAATTTATCGTAACGGCAAATTGTGACGACAAAATTATAATGTAATATATAAGCGATTGATCATAAATTGCCCCGTCTACTGCAAGAAGCTTAAATATGGGCGAATATAGAAAAATACCAAAAACGCTTATAGTTAGAGAGATAATTATAAGCAAAAATAAATTGGTTTTTATAACCCTTACTGCTTGTTCCTTTTTATTGGCACTAACCAAAGAACCTGCATATATAGCAATACCCGTGCCTGCGCCCCATAACAAAGCAGAAAGGGTGGTTATAAAACTAGCCGTTGAACCTATTGCAGCAAGCCCACTTTCACCAATTATCTTACCAACCATTATGCTATCAACGGTGGTATAAATCCTTGAAAGTAGAATAGCCAAAATTGCAGGTAGCGTATACTTGAAAAGGTTTTTAGCGATATTGCCTTCGGTCAAATCCCTAATTTGCTTGCTCATTTATTTTTCCCTTGCATTATTTATATAAAAAGTATATAATAAAAGAATGAAATAATCAACAAAAATCATAGCTGATTGAATTTTTGAAAAATAATCAATAAAAATCAAAAAGAGGAATACCCTATGTTCAAACAACAACGAACTGATAAAGTTTTAGAAATCATTAGAGAAAATAAATATGCGACGGTAGATTTTTTAGTTAGCAAATTGCATTATAGCCCTGCAACTATTAGAAGGGATATTACATATTTAGCAGACTTAGGATTAGTTAAAAAAAGTTACGGTGGTGTTAGCATCACAGGGAATAGACCATCCATTATTCGTGAACACGAGAATATTTCTGCAAAAATAAGTTTATGCAAAACAGCTTCTGATTTAATTAAAGATGGCGACACTTTATTTATAGACGGAACAACTACCACTTATTTTTTAGGGGAACATATACTAAATAAAAAAGATATTACGGTTGTAACCACAAACTTAAAACTTGCAACTTTTTTAGGCAATCATAAAGTTAACTGCTACGTTTGTGGTGGACAAGTTCACGACGTAACTATGCTTTTGGGCCCTTTTGTTTGCGATATGATAAATAAATTCAAGTTCGACATAGCCTTTTTTTCAGTAGGGACAATTAACTCTAACGGACAGATATGTCTTTTCTCTCCTTTTTGGGATTTTATGAAATGCGCCATTTCACGTTCAAGCAGAAACGTTCTGCTTTGCGATAAGGAAAAGCTGACGGAAGATAGAAATATTTATTTAACAGACATAGGTGCTTTTGATACCGTTATTTGCGATTTCAAGCCTTCTAAAACTTTTTATACTAATTTTGAAAAAACACAATTTATAATATCCGAAGAATAAAAACACCCCTTAAAAATTCAATAAAAACAAAAAATCTTCTACGTTTACTACATAGAAGATTTTTTTAATCAAGTTTTTTATTCTAATCCTTTAGCCTTTCTCTTTAGACGGGTTTCGGTGTCAAGAGTTTTCTTTCTAAGTCTAATGTTTAATGGGGTTATTTCAAGCATCTCGTCGTCGTTGATAAACTCCATCGCTTCTTCTAAACTCATAAGTTTTGGCGTTTCTAAACGGAGTGCATCGTCAGAGCCAGAAGCACGGGTATTGGTAAGATGTTTTTTCTTGCACACGTTAACACTTATATCTTCGTTCTTTGGAGATACGCCAACTATCATACCTTCGTAAACCTTGGTGCCTGCGCCGATAAAGAGTTGACCTCTGCCCTGCGCGTTGAAAAGCCCGTAAGTTACTGCTTCGCCCGTTTCAAAAGCAACTAAACTACCGGTTGACCTACGTTCAATATCGCCCTTGTATTCTTCATATCCGTAGAATATGGTATTAAACACGCCTTCGCCCCTTGTTTCGGTTAAGAACTGACTCTTATACCCAAAAAGTCCACGAGCAGGAACCTTAAACTCTAATCTTATTCTACTGCCGACGTTTTCCATTTGGATTAGTTCGCCCTTGCGAACGCCCATACTTGAAAATACCGTGCCCGTTTTATCTTCGGGAACGTCTACTACGAGTTTTTCGATAGGCTCTAATATAACGCCGTTTTCTTCCTTATATAAAACCTTTGGCGCGCCTACTTGGAATTCATATCCACCACGGCGCATTGTTTCTATTAAAATGGAAAGATGCATTTCGCCACGACCGCAAACCCTATAAGAGTCGGCAGAGTCGGTTTCTTCTACTCTTAAAGAAACGTCTTTAAGCATTTCTCTAAACAGTCTATCACGAAGATGACGAGTGGTAACAAACTTGCCTTCCTTCCCCGCAAAAGGACTGTCGTTAACCGAGAAGGTCATTTCAACCGTAGGCTCTGAAATCTTTACGAATGGAACAGGCTCTACACATTCGGGCGCGCACAAAGTGTCGCCTATGGAAATGTTTTCTAAACCGCTAAAACACACTATATCGCCAGCCTTAGCGTCTTCCACTTGAACTCTATTTAAGCCTTCTATTTGATATATGCTAACGAGTTTGCCTTTGGCTTGTTTGCCATCGATGTTGTAGTTACAAGTGCATACGTCTTGGTTAACAGCCATTCTGCCACGTTCTATTCTTCCTATGCCTATTCTGCCAACGTATTCGTTGTAGTCGATAGATGATACGAGCATTTGAAGTGGAGCGTCCATATCTACTTCTTGTGGCTCAAAATGTTCGATTATAGCGTCAAACAAGGGGGTTAAGTCTTTGCCCGGAACCTTATAGTCGGTGGTTGCCGTGCCTGCGCGTCCCGAACAGAATATTACGGGACTGTCTATTTGGTCGTCGTTTGCGTTAAGGTCGAATAATAGTTCCAAAATCTCGTCCTGAACTTCAGAAAGTCTTGCGTCGGGACGGTCGATTTTATTTACTACGATTATAAGTCTTTGGTTAAGTTCCAAAGCCTTTTGCATAACGAAACGAGTTTGTGGCATAGGGCCTTCGCATGCGTCTACTAAAACGAGAACGCCGTTTACCATTTTCAAAACACGTTCTACTTCTCCACCAAAGTCAGCATGTCCTGGAGTGTCTACGATATTGATTTTTATACCTTTATAAAAGGCAGAAGTGTTCTTAGCGAGAATGGTTATTCCCCTTTCCCTTTCTAAATCGCCAGAGTCCATGACTCTATCCATTACTTCTTGATTATCGCGGAAAATACCGCCTTGTTTTAACAATTCGTTAACTAAGGTGGTCTTGCCGTGGTCTACGTGTGCGATTATTGCTACGTTCCTAATGTCCGTCCTTTTCACCGTGTTCTCCTATATGTCAGCCAAGCGCTTTTAGTAGCGCGATTAAAGTTTTTCCGTCTTTTATTTCACCCGAAGATATCATTTGCTTTAACTTCGGTATGGGTATCCATTCTCCGCTTAAAAACTCGTCTTCGTCAAGGTGCATTTGCGTTTGGGTAAAGTCCCACGCGCGATAAATTCGTATTATCTCGTTTGAATACCCCGGAGTTGGGTATACTTCAAACATAAGTTCAATACTCTTTGCTTTTAAGCCTGCTTCTTCTTCAAGTTCTCGTAGCGCGGTTTCTTTTGGATCTTCGCCCGGGTTAAGTTTTCCCGCGGGGATTTCCCAAATTTCTTCGCCGTAGGCGTAGCGATACTGCTTTACTAAATATACCGCGCCGTCTTTTTCGCAATATATACAACTACCGCCACTGTGCTCTATAATTTCCCTTATGGCGGTCTTGCCGTTAGGCAAAGATACGTCGTCTTTTCTTAAATTAAGAATCTTACCCTTGTATAGATAATTCTTGTTTAACGTTTTTTCCTTAAAGTCCATTTATTACGTCCTGTAAAAGTTTTGAAACTTTTGTAGATGCCCTAAACAAAGCAAATGGGTGTGCTTTTGCCATGTATCTATATGCAACGAAAGCGTAGATTACAGAGTCTTTATCTTGACTGTCAAGCGCGTTCGCGAACATATCGACTACTAAAATCATTTGCTCTTTTTCGCCTACTGATATCTTTGCGTTTTTAATCTTTAACTTATTGTTAAGCAAGATTTCTTTAATCTTTTTAAGACTTTCGCCATACGCTTTTTCAGAAAGTTCTTTGTCGAGTTTTTGCTGAGCTTCTTCTTGAATCTTTTGTTGTCTTTGTCTTTCTTCTTCCTCAGCAAGCGCTTCGATTGGATCTTGAAGCTTACCTTCGATAACGCTTGTCATCAAGGCTTTTACAGTGTTGCAGAAAGGACGTATCATAGAACTTGAAAATGTTGCAAATCCAGAAGAAAAACTGCCGTCTTCATAAAAATACTTGTTCAAAAACTCGCCGAGTTCTATTCTCTTGCCGTCTATATCCATTAAAACGTTAAATACGAACGCTAATATCTCTCTTGAAGATTCGGGAAGAACGAACTCGCCTTTATCACCTGAGAAAAATTTATTCTTTACTAAGTATTTCTTTTTGGCTTCTTCGTAGTCGAAATCAACCAAACTGTTCTTGAAAAGCGCAAGTAACGCTTCAGACTGAGCGATGGTTTTTAGTAAACTTACTATCTTTATATCCGCCAAAATATACTTGCCGTTGATTAAATCTTCCCCGGCTTCCAAAAATAAACGTAACTCTTCTTGTTTAGACAAAACACTTTCCTCCATTGTCAAAATCATTTTAAGTATACCACATTATTCTTATTAAATAAACTTTTTTTTGACAAAAAAAGCAAATTTTTAGTAAAGCCCTTTACAAAAGGGCAATTTAATGGTATTCTATCCTTGTATAAATTTGCCCACTTGGGGCTTTTGGAGTAACGTATGCAGGTTAAAGGAGATTCTTCTCTTAACAAGTTAATACTTCTTTTCGTTTTCGATAAGATGGAAGTGCCGCTTTCTGAGAATACGGTGCTTGATATGTGTTGCTCTTCTAACAACTGGCTTGCTTATATGGACTGTCAACCTATTTTAAACCAACTTTTAGACTGTGGTTGGATTTACGATATTGGCGGTAGTGGAGAGCCTTTATACACCATTACTACCGACGGTAGAATTTGCCTTGCTAACTTCTTTATTAAAATTCCTGCTTCTACGAGAGAGCAAATTTCCTTGTTTATTAAAAACAATCGTTCAAAATATCGTAGAAAACAAGAATGCGTTGCAGACTACTTTATGAATAAGGACGGCACCTATACCGTTTACTTAAAAATTATTGAACCTGCTCAGCCTGTTTTAGAATTAAAACTCGTTGTTCCAAATAGACAAATTGCAAAAGACATTTATAAAAAATGGGGCGAAAAAGCAGGCGACGTTTACAGAAACATTTATGAAAATTTAGTTGACTAATTATAAGGACTTTTTTATGCAGATTTATCACACTAAGGGAACATGCTCAAGACAAATTTTTTTTGACGTAACAAAAGACAATAAAGTAACTGACGTTAAGTTTATCGGCGGTTGTAGCGGTAACTTACAAGCGCTTTCTAAACTCGTTGATGGTATGGATATCGACTGGGTTATCGGTAAACTTAAAGGTATTAAATGCAGAAGCAACACTTCTTGCTCCGACCAACTTGCAACGGCTTTGCAACTTTATAAAGAAAAGAACAATCTTTAATAAACTCTTTTTAACTATTTAACGCCCCCGAAATCATTCGGGGGCGTTTTTTTATTCTTTTAATTTCGATACTGCTGAAGATATGGTTTTTTCTTGGGATAATAGGCCAAAGTTTTCTACGTCTAACTTATTTCTCTCGGTATGAGTTAAACAACCTGCACCGCCCACGCATCCGCCTAAACAAGCCATGCCTTCGATAAAGTTAGCGTCAAGTATATTTTTACTCTTTTTCAAAAGTGCAGTTTTGCACGCTTCAATACCGTCGCAAGTAACTGCTTTAACATCAAAGTCTTTGCCCTGTTCTTTTAAGCTTTGTTCTACCGCAGATGAAAGCCCACCGCAACGAGCGAATATTCTGCCAAAATACGATGCGTTGTCAAGTGAACTTTCGGGAAGGTTGGTTATTTCTATTTCCCTACTGTCGAACAATGCTTGAAGTTCTTCAAAGGTAATTACTGCATCTACGTAAGGTCTAACTTGTTCTTTTTGAACTTCGGCTTTCTTTGCCGTGCAAGGTCCTATAAATACCACTTTTGCATTTTGGTTTGTTTGCTTAATATGCTTTGCTATGGTTGCCATTGGCGACAGATTGCTTGAAATAAATGGGACTAACTCTGGGAATGTTTTTTGCACGAAAGACACAAAGGCTGGACAGCAAGAACTTGTTAAAAAGCCTTTTTCTGCAAGTTCTTCCGATTCCGACTGTGCTACCATATCAGCGCCGAGTGCGGCTTCCATAACCGTATCGAAGCCAAACTCTTTAAGTCCGCTTATTACTTGACCGAGTTTTGCATACTTAAATTGACTTGAAATTGCGGGTGCGACTATTGCGTAGACTTTATATTCGGTGTTGTTTTTACTGTTTTTAATTATGTCTATAACGTCTAATATAAAAGACTTGTCGTTGATAGCGCCAAAAGGACATTGATAAACGCACGCGCCACAAGAGATACATTTGGAATTATCTATAAGCGCTTGTTTTTCTTCGCCCATAGATATTGCTTTAATTTTGCAAGCCGTTTGGCAAGGACGTTTATAGTTATAAATTGCGCTATAAGGACATACCTTTGCGCATGCGCCACATTCCTTGCACTTTGATTTATCAATGTGGGCAACGTGGTTTTGGTCAAAGGTTATTGCGCCAAACTTACAAACGTCTTCGCACCTATGCGCAAGACAACCCCTACACGCGCTCGTTACTTCGTAACCGCCCACCGGACATTCGTCGCAAGCGATGTCGATAACTTCTATTACGTTAGGGTTATTTTTGTTTCCGCCCATAGCGAGTTTAACGCGTTCAGAAAGAATTGCACGTTCTTTATACACGCAACAACGCATAGTTGGGGTGTTTCCTGGAACTATGGTTTTGGGAATGTCTAAAAGATTTTCTGTCAACGTGCCAGCAAAAGCCTCTTTTGCAACTTCTCTTAACACCTTGTATTTTAAATGTTGAACTTTTGTATCAAACTTTCTCATAATTACCTACTTTCCATTATAACGGTAAATGGTCCGTCGTTAACTTGCTCTATCTTCATGTCCGCACCGAATACGCCTTTCTTTACTGTTAAACCTTGCGCTTGCAAGCCTTTAACTACGTATTCGTAAAGTTCGTTGGCTCTTTCTGGAAGTTCTGCTTCTATAAATGAAGGGCGGTTTCCGTGAGAAGTATCTGCATATAAAGTAAATTGGGAAACAAGTAGAATTTCTCCGCCAGCATCTTTTATATTTACGTTGATTTTGCCGTTTTCGTCTTCGCAAATTCTAAGTGTGGGAAGTTTTTTGATAAAATAATCTCCGTCTTTTTCGGTATCGCCTTTGCCAACGCCTAAAAACACAACGTAGCCTGCGTTTATCTCTGAAATGAGTTCCCCGTCAACTTTTAAGTTTGCCCTTAATACTCTTTGAACAACCGCTTTCATTTTGCATCTCCTTTAACTACAAATGTATAATATCACAAACGTAAATATTTTACAAACAAAAAAGGCAGGTTAGCCTGCCTTTATTTTATTTTGAATTTTCTATATTAACCTTGATATCTGAATTGACTGATACTTTAAAGTTTTCTGCTGTGCAATTAAAGAAATTTATAGGATATTCTATTTGTGGCTCTTTGTTGTAAAACACGTTAGAAATACTAACGTTTTTATAGCCAAATGGACCACTATTATCTGGATAAGCATATCCGTTATCGTGCGCCACCGCGTAGCCTTGCGGGTTTTTCATAAGCACGTTGTTTACACTTACGTTACTTGATGCCATTAAAAACTTTACACCATATTTTGCACGAGATACTATGTTGTTTATAGAAATATTTTTCATGTTATCTATGGTTGCATTGCCACTCCATTGGAAGTCGCTATCGGAAATCTTTACTGACGCCCCCGTAACGTAAGGACAACTATCATCTGTTGTATCTACCACACCATCAATAATGATATTATAAACGTATGTATTTTTGTCGCTAAGAAGCCTAACGTTGCTACACACAAAGGCATCTGAACGGATATTTTTTATAACTACGTCGTGCAAATCGGTATCCTTACCTTCTACGTGGTTGCCACCCGCCTTTGATTGATACATATTAGTTAATGCAACAGTATCGTCTTCGGTATTCCCTGAAATATTTTCTATTAAAATATTATTACAGCCTTGTCTTAAATCTATTCCGTCTGCATTTCTTATCCAAATTTCTCTTTGATTAGTGGCTAATCTGTCAGTGCAACGATTTCCCTTTTCATCTTTATATGCAAGGTCTGCATTAAAGTGAATATCGGTAATTTGACCAAATCTACAATACTTAAATAGCATTGCCCACCAACGTTGGTGCTTAATATTTACGCCCGTCACCTTAAAATCACGAACGTTGTGGAAAAGTATGGTAACGTTTTCTTGTATACTTGGAAAACCGTCTTTATTGCTCGTTTTCTCGCTCAATCCGTTGTAGTTTCCACCATCTATAAGGTTGTTGCCAATACCAATTATGTTTATATTGCTTTGTTCACCTTGTAGCATATCACCTATATCCGTTTTATAGTTGGAATTAACGAAAACGTTTGTAAAACTTCCGTCGGTTAGTCTTAAATGACAATTATCTAAATACACCGTCATATTAGAAGGTATTTTAATGGCCTTATCTATGTTCCAAATAAAGCCCCCTTCTGGGGTAATTCTGGGAATTAAAACAGCATTTACACCTTGCTCTTTTGCTATTTCAATTGCTTGTTGAATTTTATCAACGTGATTTTTTGCAGTTATACAATTATCCAATGGTGTTACGTATCTTAACATATTATTCTCCAATGGTTTTTCTTTCATTCTACACTAGTAAAAAAACATAGTCAATAGCAAAGGCTACGAAACTTTTTCGTAGCCTTTTTGATTTTTTTATAAATATTTTTTTACAAACTCTACACCACAAGCAATGTCTTGTTCGGGTTTATTGCCAGCTTCTCTTTCAACTGTTAAAAATCCGTCGTAGCCGATTTGCTTTAATGCGCCGATGTATTTTTCCCAGTTAACATCCCCTTCGCCTATTGGCGTTTCTATAAAGTAATCTGCAACGTTAAGCGCTTCTATTCCGCCGTCAGCAAAGTGGTCATAAATAATCTTAGGGTCAGTTTTATTGAGCATTTTGCCGTCTTTAACGTGCGTATGAACGATATAGTCTTTTAAGAGAACAACCGCTTCCGCGGGATCTTGACCTGTTACCATAACAAAGTTTGCAGGGTCAAGGTTTACACCTACGCCACCTTTAGTTCTTCTAACGAACTTAAATAGCGTCGGTGCTGTTTCGGGGCCCGTTTCAATGGCTAAGGTTACACCCTTGGACTTTGCATACTCTCCGCAAGCCGTCAATGCGTTTAGCATTGTGATAAAACGTGGATGGTCTTCGTCGTCAGGAATAACACCTATATGCGTCGTCACTACCTTAGTGTCAAACTCTACTGCAAGGTCGATTATCTTTTTGGTCTTTTCAATTCTTTCTGCATTGTCTTTCTCGATTTCAAAGCCGTGTCCACCCATGTCGCCACAGAGTGCGCTTACTACGAGTTTTTTCTTTGCGAGAAGTTTTTTATACTTAGCAATTTGTTTTTCGGTTAAAACTTCGGGAGAAAATTCTCCACTCGTTGCGTAAATTTGAACGCCTTCGAAACCTAACTTTGAAGCGATTTTAATACCTTTTTTTATTCCTTGCTTAAAGCAATCGGTTATTACGCCTAATTTCATAGTTTTTCTCCTACATTCTTTTTTTGCCTTGCTCGTAAATCTCACATACGAGTTTATGCGTTTTTAAGGCTTCTCTTGCGCTTATATCGAGTTTTTCCAAACCTAAGCACGCCTTATAAAACTGTTCTATTTGACGAACGTGTTGAAATCCCCAATAATCTTTGCCACCGTCTACTGCGGTAACTTTGTCTTGGTGCGCTTCTTCTACACTTCCGTCGTTATAGTAAATATACGCATCGTCATAGTCGAATACTACTTTTGCTTTTTCACAGTAAAGTTTGATTTCAATAGGCTCGTCGCAACCATAGTTATTCATACAGTAAAATCCGTATTTAGTGCCGTTTTTGTAGGTTATTAAACCTTCTGCACTATCTTCAACGGCTACTGCTTTATGCCCACGATTAGCCATTGAACAGCTTACGCTTTCTACTTCGCTATTTACAACCCAATTAACTAAGTCGATAGAGTGAATCGCTTGGTCAATAACTACTCCGCCGCCTTCTTTATCCCAAGTTCCTTTCCAGTCGCTTCCCGAATAGTATTCATCCGACCTATCCCAAGTCAAAACTGAACGAGCAGAGATGATTTTACCAAGTTTGCCTTGTTCCATAGCATTTTTAACGAGTTTTGCAGAGTTGTTGTAACGGCATTGAAGAATAATTCCGTATAATACGCCTAATTCTTCTGCCCTTTCAACGGCTTTAAGTGCACTTTCATAGTCGGTTGACATTGGTTTTTCGCTTAAAACCTTAACCCCCTTTTCTATTGCATATAAAGATGCGGGAACGTGCAAGTAGTGTGGAAGCAAAACGTGAACGGCATCGAGCTTTTCGTTGTCTAGCATTTCTTTGTAATCGTAATAAGCCTTGACTCCGTATTGCTTTGCAACCGCGTCTGCTCTATCCTTTTTAATATCACAACAGCAAACAAGCTCTGCCATTGGCAATTCGTTTATAGCAGAAAGGTGCATTACCGATATTCTGCCACAACCTATAACGCCTACTTTTAAGGTCTTTATTTTATTGTTTTCCATACTCCGAGTTCGCCTTTTGCAAGTATTGCATTTTCTCTTATTTTCATAACTTCTAACGTTTGCGTTTTAGAAAAATCTGCATCGTTACCTTCAAAGAAGGTTACAATCTTTACCATAAGATTTGCAAAGAAGTCTGATTCTATTTGCTTTTCTACACCGTCCACGATAGCCTTGAAGCCGTAAGTAGAACTCCAATTCATTTGAGCCTTTCTGCCGTCAGCATATTCAATATCGGTAACAAGCGCGCCATCACTTTCTTCTACCTTTATTTTGCTTGCGCCCACGCCCATGGTTTTAACTATCATTTCTACTTGGTGAATGATGTATTCGTCATAGTTAGAACCACCGCCAAACGTTACGGTTGAATTAACGTTTTTATCGTCTTTGATTTCGTCCGCATAGCGAAGCGCAGAAGTCGAGAAGAAGTCTACGCCTGCTTTTACCGCAAGGTCGCATATTTGTTTTGCCGTTGCGTAGTCGGGGGCAAACGTTTTATCAATATACACTCTTTTTTTGTCTGCATACTTAAATACTTCGCTTGCAAGTCTTAAATGAGTGTCGGGGTCAGATGGTGCTAACACTATGATATTGTCGCTCTTTTTGCAAAGTTCTTCTACCGTAGCGCATTGTTCGATGTTCATCTTTTCACACCATTCAGCAGTCGTTTTGCCGTCTACCAATGAAACGTCCTTTTCCGCCCATGCATAGCATACTTGATAGTCAAGTCCTGCTTTTTCGCAGTAGTTCTTTATCCAACCTGGATAGTTGTTTGCATGCCATTCACTTATGTAATAATCAACGAAACCTATCTTTTTCATATTAAAAATTTAACTCCTGTTTTTTGTCTGAAGAAGTATAGAGCGCGTCTAATAACTTAGCGCTTTCTAATACGTTGTCAATGTTGTTCTTATCTTTAACACCCGTGGTGATAGACTCAATAAACGCCTTGTCTTCACAAGCATACATGTTTGGAATTTCATGTTCGCTGGTAAATGATTCTAAAGTGTTTGCATCGGTAAAGGTGAATTGACCGCCGTAAGAGAGTCTTGCCCCGCCCTTATCACCTAAAATATCGATATACATTTCGCCTTGTTCAATGTTTTGCGCCCAAGCGCCGTTGAATGCTATACTTGCTTTGTCCGTGCGAACGTAGCCTGAAATAAAGTCGTCTACGTCGTTTGTGCCTGTTTCTTTATTAGAAGATGCTTCTGCCCACATTGATTTATACTTATATGCTTTCATGTCCTTTGCCATTTCATTGTAAGCATCACAAGTAACGCTCTTTAACTTTGCTCCGCCCAAAATGTAGAGAACTAAGTCAAGGAAGTGAACGCCCCAGTCGATTAAAACTCCGCCGCCCGATTGAGATTTAGTGGTAAAAGCACCGCCCAAGCCAGGAATAGAACGGAACGCTCTAAACGAACAATAAGTGTGATAAATCTTACCAAACTTGCCTTGACGGTTGTATTCTTCTAAAAGTTCAACTGACTTGTGATAACGGTTACATACGCCGATGTTTAAGATTTTGCCTTGCTTGTCCGCTTCGTCTTTCATTTCCTTTGAAAGAGCGTAGTTTACGGTTATGGGTTTTTCGCAGAATACGTGCTTGCCTGCCTTTAATGCGTCCATAGTAATCGTGTAGTGCGAATAGTTAGGTGTAAGAACGAATACTGCGTCTACTTCGTTATCCGCAAGCGCAATTTTATAATCGGTGATAACGTTCTCTATGCAAGGATATTCCTTTTGCTTTGCCTCAGCCTTTTCAATAATAAGGTCACAAGCGTATTTGATGCGAACGTTTTCCATTTGTGTAAGCGCTGGAAAATGCGCGTTCGTTGCTATCGTGCCACAGCCTATAACTGCTATTGTTTTCATTTTAATTCCTCCTGTGGGTTTTTGCGTTTTCTTGACTATTGGTTAGTCTTTTCACCCTACGTTTTTATTATATTTTAATTGATTAGTTTTGTCTTTAACAAAATATATCTTGTTTTTTAGCATTTTTTATGATAAAATAAATAAAACTGCAAAACAAGAGGTTTTTATGCCAAAGTCGAGATACCATTATAATAACCCGTTTTTTTCTAACCCTTTGCCGTGTGGCGAATACCTACTATTGCAAGTGGGCGAAATGTATTGCGACCAAAGTTACGCGGGCGAAAAACACAAACAGACGTGTTTTGAACTCACCTATGCCGTAGACGGAGAGGGAAAGGTGTGCGCTAATGACTTAGAATTAAACATTAAAAAGGGAGATTGCTTTATTTCTATCGATGGAGATACTCACTCGATATTGTCTAATCAAGACAATCCGTTAAGGTTTAAATTTATTGCCATTTCCCCCATTGACGGAAACGAAGGCGAACTTTATATCAAACATATATATAAATACCTTCAAGAGCGCAGAAAAATCAACGTGCCCTCACTTAACGAACGTTTTTTAAGAATTTTTGAAGAACTTGAAAACGGTTTGGTTTTTTCAAGTCAAGCCATTGGCAATGAAATCACTTCTATCCTAATAGAAGTTATTCGTGCTTTAGAAGAAAAAACTAACAAGCACTACCCCGTTAAAATTAGCAACGATAACGTTTTGGTGTTTTATATAGTTAACTTTATAGACCAAAACTCAACTCAAATTAAAAACCTTTATGAACTTGAAGACGAGTTTAATTACTCTTATAACTACATGTCGGCCGTTTTTAAAAGAATTATGAATATCTCTATAAACGATTACTTCCTTAAAACCAAAATGAACGTGGCTAAAAAACTTTTACAAGACGGTCTCTCGGTTACCGACGTTAGCGAAAAATTAAACTATTCTTCGGTGCATACATTTTCAAGAAGCTTTAAAACTATTTTCGGACAATCCCCAATGGAATTTAAAAACAAAAATGTTTAGTCATATATTTGCCCAAACGTTTGCTATATGTTAAAATAAATTTAAAGGAGAACGACATGCGTATTTACGGAATGGAAAAACTTTCACTCGTCGATTTCGACGGCAAGGTGGCTTGCACACTTTTTACGGGTAACTGTAATTTTAGGTGTGGATTTTGCCATAACTCTCCTTTGGTTTTAGATTATAAGTTTTTACCCGAGATTGATGAAAGCGAAGTCTTTGCTTATCTTAGCAAAAGAAAGGGTATTTTAGAGGGCGTTTGCATTAGCGGTGGCGAGCCTACTTTGGAAAAAGACCTACCTTTATTTATTGAAAAGGTTAAAAATTTAGGCTATGCGGTAAAACTTGATTCTAACGGCACAAATCCTGAACTTATAAAGAGCCTTTTTGAAAACGGGCTAATCGACTACCTTGCTATGGATATAAAAAACAACAAGGAAGATTATGCTAAAATTATCGGCTTTGATAAATACGACACTAAAAAGGTTGAAAAGTCGGTGGACTTTTTACTAAACGGAAAATTCCCTTACGAGTTTAGAACTACTCTTATAAACGAATTCCATAAAAAAGAAAACGTCGCTCTTATAGGCGAATGGATAAAGGGCGCTGACAAGTATTTTTTGCAAAAGTTTAAAAATAGCGAAAGTTGTATAAGTCAAAACCTTTCCGCCGTTGACGATAAGACGGTTTTGGAATTTAGAGATATTTTGCAAAACAACGTTAAAAAGGTATTCCTTCGTGGATACGATTTGTAAAAATGTTTTTTATTTGCATTGACTTTACTTTTTATTAGTGATATAATTACCCTATAAATAACTTTACGGAGGCTAATATGCAACATATCGAAACTATAGAAACTCGTTCTCTTTGCGAAAGCGCAAAAAACGGTGGCTGCGGCGAATGCCAAACTTCTTGCCAATCTGCTTGTAAAACAAGTTGTGGTATTGCTAACCAGCAGTGCGAAAAAGCCGAAAAGGAAGACTAATTAGGCAAAATTATCTGATGCCACCTTTTAAGGTGGCATTTTTATTCTATTTTATATCTTTATACCTTAAGGAATTCTATAAAATGATACATCAATACAAGTTAGGAAAGTTTAATATAGTTATCGACGTTTGCTCGGGCGCAGTCCACTCGGTTGACGACGTTGCTTTTGAAGTGATTTCGCTTTTTGAAAACAACGATAAAGACGCAGTTATTGAAAACGTTTATAAAAAGTTTTCTTCTAATCCAGAAGTTACTTTAGACGACGTTAAGGAATGCTACGAGCAAGTTGAATTCTTAAAGTCTAAGGGCAAACTTTTCTCCCCCGACACTTTTAAGCCTATTGCCGGAAAGTTAAAGCAAAAGACGGCGGGCGTTATAAAGGCGCTCTGTTTACATATTGCGCATACTTGCAACCTTAACTGTTCTTACTGTTTTGCAAGTCAAGGCAAATACCACGGCGAACGCGCCGTTATGAGTTTTGAAGTTGGTAAGCGTGCCTTAGACTTTTTGGTGGAAAACTCTGGTTCAAGGCACAACCTTGAAGTTGACTTTTTCGGTGGCGAGCCACTTATGAATTTTGACGTTGTTAAACAGCTTGTTGCTTACGCAAGAAGTATTGAAAAAGAACATAATAAAAATTTCCGTTTTACACTTACCACCAACGGCGTTCTTATTGACGACGACGTTATTGAGTTTGCCAATAAGGAAATGAGCAACGTGGTTTTAAGCCTTGACGGAAGAAAAGAAGTTCACGACCGTTTCCGCGTTGATTACGCAGGCAATGGAAGTTGGGAAAAGATTGTTCCTAAATTCCAAAAACTCGTTAAAGCGAGAGATGGAAAAAATTATTATATGCGTGGAACGTTTACTCATAATAACCCCGACTTCTTAGAAGATATTAAGGTTATGTTAGACCTTGGGTTTAACGAACTTTCTATGGAGCCTGTTGTATGCGCTTCGGGCGACCCTTCAGAACTTACTGAAGCCGACCTCCCTATTGTTTTAAAACAATACGAAAAACTTGCCGAACTTATGCTTGAAAAAGACGACGAGGGTAAACCATTTACTTTCTATCACTACATGATAGACTTGACGGGTGGACCTTGTATCTACAAACGCATATCAGGTTGCGGTTCGGGAACTGAATACATGGCTGTTACCCCTTGGGGTGATTTATACCCTTGCCACCAATTCGTTGGCGATGAAAAGTTTAAGCTTGGCGATATTTGGAAGGGCGTTGACAACAAGGAAATTCAAGACGAGTTTATGAGTTGTAACGTTTACGCAAGAGAAGACTGCAAGGACTGTTGGGCAAAACTTTATTGCTCGGGCGGTTGCGCAGCTAACGCCTACCACGCAACGGGCGATATTAAAGGCACTTATAAATACGGTTGCACGCTTTTCAAAAAGAGAATGGAGTGCGCGATTATGGTTGCCGTTGCTCGAGCTTTGAAAGGTAAAAAATAATGAATACTCCCATAAAAGACTTCGTAGATAAATACGCGTCTTCAAATGCCGAACGCTTACATATGCCCGGACACAAGGGCGTGTCGAATTTAGGCGTTGAAGCGCTTGACATTACTGAAATAGACGGAGCGGATAGTTTATATACTGCAAATGGCATTATTAAAAAAAGTCAAGAGAACGCAAGTAGTATTTTTAACGCGCACACCTTTTACTCTACAGAAGGCTCGTCTTTAAGCATTAGGGCTATGCTCTACCTTGCCCTTAAACACAGCAAGAACAAACAAGATGCTTTCGTGCTTGCAGGAAGAAACGCGCATAAATCTTTCATTAGCGCTGTTGGGCTTTTGGGGTTAGAAGTCAAGTGGCTATATCCAAAAAAAAGCCAAAACTATTTATCTTGCAATATTGATGCTTACGACGTTGAAAAGGCGCTTAGTAACTTAAAACAATTGCCCATTGCCCTATATTTAACTTCGCCCGATTATTTGGGAAACACTCTTGATATTCAGTCGATTAAAAAGGTCTGCAACAAGTTTGGCGTGCTATTGTTAGTAGATAACGCCCACGGTAGTTACCTTAAATTTTTACCAAAATCACTCCACCCTATTGATTTAGGCGCTGACATGTGTTGTGATTCGGCTCATAAAACCCTGTCTGCGCTGACGGGCGCTGGGTATTTGCATTTATCTAAAAGCCTACCCGACAACTTAGTGGAACTTGCGCCAACGGCATTGTCGCTTTTTGGCTCTACAAGTCCGTCTTATCTTATTTTACAATCTCTCGACCTTGCAAACAAAAGCCTTGCTGACGGCTATGCTAAGTCGCTTAATGAGTTTATTATTCAGTTAGATTCATTTAAAGAGTATTTACAGTCAATAGGTTGGACTATTGTCGGTGACGAAAAACTTAAACTTTCTATAAGCACCAAGGAATACGGCTACTACGGTTACCAAGTAAACGAATACCTAAAAAGCCAAAACATAATATTGGAGTTTTACGATAAGGACTTTATAGTTGCTATGTTTACCCCAAACAACGGTAAACGCGCAATTGACAACCTTAAAAAGGCTTTATCTTCTTTACCTAAAAAACAAGCGATTAACAAGACTTCCCCTGTGTTTGAATGTCCTGAAAAAGTTTTGACGATAAGACAGGCTTTGCTATCCGATACCGAAAAAATTGACGTTGACAATGCAGATGGCAAAATATTTGCAGACGTTTGTTTCAGTTGTCCGCCTGCCGTTCCCGTCGTCGTGTGCGGTGAAAGAATAAACAAAAAGGCAATCGAATGCCTAAAACATTACGGAGTTACTGAATGCTCAGTCGTTAAAGAATAATAAAAACATACGCCCCCGAAACGCAATGTTTCGGGGGCGTTTTATTTGTCGTAGTTCTATTTTCCTGTCATTGCGTAAGGATCTAATACCTTTTCTAAGGTTTCTTTGTCTAATATGCCTTCTTCTAAAATAAGATCCTTTACTCTGCGATTTTCTTTTAATGCACGCTTTGCAAGTGTTGCAGATTTCTTATATCCTATGATAGGACAAAGTGCAGTTACAATGCCCACGCTATTATAGAGCAAGTTTTCACAATGTTCTTTATTTGATACTATTCCGTCTATACAGTTAACTTTAAGCGTATCTACGGCATTTTTAAGACAAGTTAGCGACTCGAATAGTTTGTAGAATATAACCGGCTCGAATGCGTTTAGTTCGAGTTGCCCCGCTTCGGCTGCCATTGCGACGGTTACGTCGTTCCCTATTACCGCGAATGCCACTTGCGACACTACTTCGGGAATAACGGGGTTTACTTTACCAGGCATTATTGACGAGCCGTTTTGCATTGCGGGAAGAATAATTTCTTCCAATCCCGTTTTAGGTCCGCTACTCATCAAACGTAAGTCGTTGCACATTTTAGATAGTTGAACGGCAAGCGTTTTTAAGCCACCTGAAACAAACACGAATCCGTCTAAATTTTGCGTGGAATCAATTAAGTTTTCCGCTTGTTTTAAGGGCAGATTCTTTATCTTTGAAAGTTCTAAAACTACTGAATTAACGTAAACTTTGTTTGCATTTATAGTAGTTCCAATTGCCGTTCCGCCAAGGTTTAACGAATACATTTGCTCGGTTGCGCATTCAAGCAAGTCAAGAGCTCTCTTAATGCCCGAAGCATACGCTGAAAATTCCTGTCCTAAGCGAATGGGAACGGCATCTTCCAACTGAGTTCTACCCATTTTTAAGATATCCTTAAACTCGTCGGCTTTTTGGTTTAGTGAACTCACAAGCGTAAGGACGCTTTGTTTAAGAGATAAAAACATATCTATAACAGTGAGTTTCCCTGCCGTTGGAATAACGTCATTTGTAGACTGAGAACAGTTTACGTGGTCGTTTGGGTGGCATAAGTATTCGCCTTTCTTACCGCCAAGAAGTTCGGTTGCTCGGTTTGCTATAACTTCGTTAACGTTCATATTGACGGTAGTCCCTGCTCCACCTTGTATAGCATCCGTTATGAAATCGTCGTTAAACTTGCCTTCTAACACTTCGTCACATGCCGTAACTATTGCATTACACATAATTTCATCAATGTTTTTTGCGTAAAGGTTAGTGAGTGCAGCCGCTTTCTTTACCAAAACAATATTATTTATAAAAATTTGATTCATTTTATTTCCGCTTATACGAAAATTTTGGTATCCCCTTAACGACTGAACTCCGTAGTATGCGTTAATAGGAACTTGCAAACTCCCTATTGAATCACTTTCCGTTCTTGTTCTCTTTGCCATAAACTCGCTCCTTGTAGCGTTTTTATATGATTTTATACTTTTGTGGCAAAATGTCAACAAATAAAGAAAACAAAAGAAAAGTTTTAACTTTATATAAATAATTATTGTTATAATTTTATATTTATAAAGTTTATTATATTATAATTTACTTTTAATAAAATTGATAAAACAAAAAACCGTAGCAAAAACTACGGTTTTGATTTTATTTAGTTATTAAAGCTTTGAAGCGCTGTCGCTATCAAGATAAAGTATTGCGTTTTCCTGAGTTCTTAAAACGGTTGCAGGACAATGCTCGCCAATTTCACCGTTAATCGTTTGATATACTGCGTTCGCCTTTGTTTTTGCAGGAACTACGCAGAAAAGGTAAGGTGCTTTTACCAAGGTGGGAACGGTTAACGTTATTGCGTGCGTGGGAACTTTTTCTATGCTTGCAAAACAACCGTCGTTAACTTGTTGCTGACGGCATACTTCGTCAAGTTTAACGGGTTTAACGGCAAATTTATCGTTAAAATCAGCAACGGGTGGATCGTTAAACGCGATATGCCCGTTTTCGCCTATACCCATAACTACTATATCTGTTGGGTTATCTGCAAGGATTTTAGCGTATCTTTGAGATTCCTTTTCGGGATCGGTTGCGCTTACGTCTATATAATTTATGCTCTTAAAAGGCACTAAGCCAAAAATATGGTCTTTTAAGAAATTTCCAAACGCTTGTGGCGCGTCTTTGTCAAGACCGATATACTCGTCCATATGGAAAGCGTTTATTCTATTCCACTCTATATCCTTATCGTTAACGAGAGCTTTAAGCATATCGTTTTGAGAAGGGGCCGCGGCGAAAATCATATTGATTTCCGCCTTGGCCATTAAGAGATTGATGATCGTATTTTTAATGTCTTTTGCGGCATCTTCGCCCATTAAGACTCTGTTTTCATAAACGTTTACTTTTAATTTGTCTTTATAAAAAGATTTCATAATAACTCCTTAAGACATTTTACAGCATCGCTAAACGCCGTTTGTTGGTCGGGGTATTTGTAAGGATTATCAAACGACTTACCAACGAGTGCATTTAGCCCTGCAAACGTTTGCAAGTGTGGTTCTAAGGTTATAAAGGTAGGTTTTTTATCAGACGCGTCATACTCGCCTAAAATTTCCTTAATCTTTGCTTCGCCCTTGCCTGCTGGAACGATTGCGCCTGCATATAGAGAGTCTTTAATATGGAAGTATTCAACGTAGTCTTTTAAGAGAGCGTATGCTTTTTGTGGATCATAACCGTCAAGCACAAAGTTACCCATATCAAAAACGCACTTTAAGTCACCCTTAAACTCATTAAGCAACTCTAAGCATTGCTCTGGACCTTCGCCATATATAAGCGCTTCGTTTTCGTGACAGAGCGTTACCCCGTAAGGCTTAGCAAGTTCTAAGAGCTTGCCTAAACTGTCGATAACTTGATTTTTGCAGTCTTGTCTTGTCTTATTCTCGGGGAGATAGAAACTAAATACTCGAATATTCTTTGCACCTAAAAGGTTAGCGTGTTCGAATATCTTTTGGGCGGTCGCAAAATGCCCTTCTAAGTCACCGTCAAGTTTAATCTTTCCGATAGGTGAGCCGATAGAAGAAACGCTTAAGTTATAGTCTTTTAACTTTTTGACCATTTCCAAAACGTCTTCTTTTGTCATTTCAGAAATATTTTTTCCGTCGGCATGGCGAACTTCTAAGTATGGAAAACCAAACTCGTTCATTGCCTTACATTGTTCTATAAAATTGTCAGAATATTCGTCTGCGAACGCAGAAAGCATAAACTTATTCATTGCTAAACTTCGTATTCCTTAACTGCTTCTTCTTTACCCGACTTTAACGCTCTTTCAATTGCGTTTAAGATAAATACAGGAGAGATAAATTCTTTGTTGTCAACCTTTTGGTCTGCGCCTGAAAGAATTTCATAAAATTCGTCAAACTCACTTTCAAAACAAGCGTCGGTTATATCAAGAGCGCCGAATTTATCCCCTTCTTTTGCCATGCGAACTGCTGAATAACTGAATACGTTATCGGTAAATACGCCAACAACGTCAAAACCTTGGTATCTAAATACTACGGTTACCGTCTTTTCGTTTTGAACGGCAGTTACGCTCTTTGGGAATCTTCCAAAAATCTCACAAACGGCTTCTACTAAGTGTTGAGAGTAAAAATAGAATCCACCGTGTGGGTTTTCCATTTTAACAGGACAACGAACTACACCTGATAAGGTTTCACCGTTAACGTTTTCTGCAAAGTCCTTTTTGAGTTCCTTTACAAAATCTGCATACTTAATACATGAACCGCCTGCAATTTTTACGCCGTGCTTTTTAACCAAAGAAATAAGTTCTAAACTTTCTTCTTCTTTAACGGTTATAGGCTTATCGATAAACATTGCTTTTGCCGTGCCAAAGTAGGGTTTTGCATACTTTAAGTGATTGTCGCCGTGACGAGCAACTACTACTACGCCGTCTGCTTCGCCTACTGCTTGGTCATAACTTTCCATCATTGGAATACCAAACTTGGTGTTAAGGTTTTCCATTGGTGCGGTTTCGTGGCTATAACAACCGATAACTTCTATATCGCTGTATTTTGGGTTGTTTTTAATAATATTCATAAAAGTTGCTGCATGAGAGTTTTCGCAACCTAATAAAACTATCTTTTTCATATCAATTAAAACTTCCTAGGTAATGGATTTTGCGCGTGGCAAGTTTCAATAACGCCGATGATGTCTCTTGCCATTTCTGCGGTTACGTAAAGTTCTTTCTTTGCGCCCGTCAATACGTTATAGATGTCCTCGTAAAGTCTTGCCGTGCCAGAGCCGAATGCGTCCCCGTCAAAGTTGCCTTCTTCTTCGTGTGTAATAAGTTTTTCTCTACAATAGATAGGCTCTCTGTTTTCGTCTGCTAAGAAGCCTTCTACAACAGGTTGTTCAGGGTTTTCGCCTTCGATGATATACTTCATCTTATAGTAAGAACCGGTGTTACACTTAAAGCAACCTTTTGTTCCCATAATCTTTAAGTTATAGTCGGTATATGCGTCGTTAGAGTGCATTTCTACGTCGATTAATGGCTTGTTTGGAGCGGTTATAAGAATTTTTGCAACGTCTTCTCCATCACCACAAGTGAGTGCTTTATCGAGCATTGAGTAAACTACTTTTGCTTGTTCGTCAAAGTCTAAGAAGCCGAGCGCCATACCGATTGGGTGAGGTCCTGTATTGTAAATTGATCCGCCCATCTTCTTTTGTAAGGTTTGCCAGTCCCAACGACGTGCAAAGTTATTGTATCTAATGTTGATTTGTTTAATTTCGCCAAGAGTTCCGCTCTTTGCAAGTTTATAAGCAAAACCGAAGAATGGTGCGAAGAAGGTTTGTTGGAATACCGCAAGTAAAACGCCCTTTTCCTTTGCGATTCTGATAAGGTCGTCACATTCAAAACGGTTTCTTGCAAAAGGCTTATCTACTAAAACGTTAAAGCCGTGTTCTAACAAGTCCTTAGTTACTTCATAGTGTTCGTTAGAAAAGCTTACGTTTACTACTAAATCAAGTTCGTCTTTAACTGCATAAAGTTCTTCGTGGCTTGCAAATACCTTGCATCCAGGATATGTAGTTAAAGCACGTTCTCTTCTAATATCATCTCTTTCTACAACG
The DNA here is from genome assembly GCA_017501885.1 of Clostridia bacterium. Classification (GTDB taxonomy): domain Bacteria; phylum Bacillota; class Clostridia; order Christensenellales; family Borkfalkiaceae; genus UBA1259. The sequence goes on from JAFVWA010000155.1 coordinate 36,045, forward strand.
TATTTAACGTTGAAGTGTTTGTTGTGTTCGCTGTTTAGGTGCAAGCCGTGGATGTTCTTTCCGCTTCTGCCCTGACCGATAATGGCTAAGTTCAATTTTTTCATTGTTTCACCTCTATGGTTTTTTCTTTATTTTACAATGTAATATTGTCAATGTAAATGGATAAATATAACATTTTATATTGCAAAAAGTGAACAAATGTATTATAATAATTAAAACACTCTTTTGTGAGGAGTTTATGCAAATACTAAATTACAATCATTCTACTATAACAAATGCCGAAAAAACGCGATTTTCTTTGCATTCTCATAACCATTACGAAATTATTTTATTCTTAAAAGGCAACGCTACACACGTCGTTGAAGACAGAAAATACAAGCTTTCTAACAACGATTTGATTATTATTCGTCCACCAACCTATCACTTTATACAAATCGACCACAAATGCGACTACGAAAGAGTTGATATTATTTTTAGTGAAAGGGCTTCTAAAAAACACATAATCGACCAAGTTGTAAACCAAATGGAAGTGGTGAATATTTCTTCTAATCCTATTGCACTTGATATTTTTTCTAAACTTACCTTTTACAAGCAACAACTCTCTGAAAAAGCATTTTCAGAAGTAGCCGTTCTCTTAGTTAGGGAACTTTTTTACAACCTTTCACTTTTTAAAGATAACGTTAAAACACCGACGGCGCTTTCGCCTACCTTGTCGCAAGCACTTAACTATATAAACGAAAACCTTACGACGGTAAAAAGCATTCAAGAGATTGCTTCAAGCGTTTTCGTTACTCCGTCTTATCTATTTAGAATGTTTAAAGACGAACTTAAAACTTCGCCTAAACAGTATATATTGGAAAAGCGTTTGCTTTTAGCTCAAAATCTTATTTTAATGGGAAAACCTGCTACGAGTGTTTGCGAACAAAGTGGGTTTAACGATTACTCTACTTTTTACAAAAACTTCGTGAGATATTTTGGACATAAACCGTCCTTAGAAAAAACCGATTAACCTAAATATTCTAAAACCAAAAACTAAAAAGCCGTTAGTAAACGGCTTTTTTATCTTTAGTGTATCTTTTGTGTTTTAAGTTTTTCGTTTGCTTTTAAGCATCTAAACTTTCAATATATAAGGTTGCGTTAGTTGCTGCAACGCCACCATCTGCAACGGCTGTTACCACTTGGCGAACGCCTTTGGTTCTGCAATCGCCTGCTACGTATAAACCTTCGGTCTTGGTCTTACAGTTTTCGTCAGAAATAATGTAGCCCATTTCGTCAAGGTCAACTAAGTTTGCAAACGCTTTGTTGTCAGGAATTTGACCGATTGCAACGAAAACCGCAGGGATTTCGTGAGTGCAAATGTTTCCGTCTTTATCCTTATACTCTATGGCTTTAAGTTCTTTATCGCCGATAAAGTCAATAACGCTCGTTTGAGGACGCCATTCGATGTTTTCCTTTGACATAAGCGCTTTTACGTGCGCTCTGTCGCCAAAGAACTTGTCAAACAAGGTGTATATATAAACCTTTTTACAATAGCTTGATAAAAGTAATGAGTATTGCAATGCGGTGTTTGCGTCGCCTATTACCGCTACTTCTTGGTCTTTGTAAAAAGCTCCGTCACAAATAGCGCAGTAATATACGCCCTTTCCAACTAAGTCGTCTCTATTAGACTTTGTTCTTAAATGTTTATGCTTAACGCCTGCGGCAATTATTACTGACTTTGCACTATACTCGCGATATTCGGTTTTAACCTTAAAGTTGCCTTCGCCGAGTTTTTCAATGCCTACTACCTTTTCGATTTCTAAGTCTGCGCCAAGGTCGGTTATTTGGTTGAATAAGTTATCGGCAAATTCTTCGCCACTTATCATTCTTATAGAAGGATAGTTTTCAAGTCTTGGAGAGTTTGCAATTTGTCCGCCAAGGCTTTCGCTTTCTAATACTAATACTGTTTTACTGTTCCTTAAAGCGTAGAGCGCGGAGGTCATTCCTGCCGCGCCTGCGCCTATAACTATAACGTCATACATTAGTTGATACTCTCTATATACTTTCTGATTTCGCTTGCGTTGTCGTATGCGTCTACTCTGCTTCCGTTAGGAACGAGAAGGGTGGGCGCTTTCTTAACGCCGTATTTTAAGGTGATTTCTGGGTTTTCTTCTGCGTTGATTACTTGATAAGTTACGCCTGCTTTGTCAAGCATCATTTTACTCGTTTTGCAGTTAGGACATCCGTTTCTTGTGAAAAGGATAGGTCCGTTTAATTCCATATCAGTTACTACTGCACATTCTTTTTGCGCTTTGTTGTCTGCTTTTGCTTGGAATTTTGAGTTCGCTACGTCGTAAACCTTTCTGTCTGCAAATTCTGCACGCTTACCGTCGTTCCAGTTTTGAACAGGACGATAGTATCCGGTGATACGACTGTAAACTTCGGTAGTCTTTCCGCAAGTAGGACACTCGTATACTTCGCCTGCAATATAGCCGTGGTCAGAACATACAGAGTATGTTGGGCTCATTGTGTAGTATGGAAGTTTGTAGTTTTCTGCAATCTTTCTAACAAGGTTTGCAGCAGCCTTCCAATCAGGAAGTTTTTGTCCTAAGAATGCGTGGAATACCGTGCCTGACGTGTAAAGAGTTTGTAAATCGTCTTGAATGTCGAGAGCGGTAAAGATATCGTCGGTATAACCTACTGGTAAGTGTGAACTGTTGGTGTAATATGGTGTTTTGTCAGCATCAGAAGCGGTGATGATGTCAGGATATCTCTTCTTGTCGTGTTTTGCTAAACGGAAAGAAGTTGATTCTGCTGGGGTTGCTTCTAAGTTGTAAAGGTCGCCGTATTTTTCTTGATAGTCAGAAAGCTTGTTTCTCATAAAGTTAAGAACGTTTTTAGTGAACGTTTGAGCTTCTGCATTGGTAAGGTCTTTGCCTATCCATTTTGCGTTTAAGCAAGCTTCGTTCATACCAACTAAACCGATTGTTGAGAAGTGGTTGTTGAAAGTTCCGAGATATCTCTTGGTATATGGATACAAGCCTGCTTCTAAGAGTTTAGAAACGGTTTCTCTCTTAACACGGAGTGATCTTGCAGAGATGTCTAAGAGTTTCTTTAATCTATCGTAGAATTCTTCTTCGGTCTTAGAAAGGTATGCGATTCTTGGCATGTTGATGGTTACAACACCTACTGAACCGGTGCTTTCACCACTACCAAAGTATCCGCCTGACTTTTTACGAAGTTCTCTTAAGTCAAGTCTTAAACGGCAGCACATTGAACGAACGTCACTTGGTTCCATATCGGAGTTGATGTAGTTAGAGAAGTATGGTGTGCCGTATTTTGCGGTCATTTCGAAAAGTAATTTGTTGTTTTCGGTTTCTGACCAGTCGAAGTCACGAGTGATTGAATAGGTTGGAATTGGGTATTGGAAACCACGTCCGTTTGCGTCGCCTTCAATCATGATTTCGATAAACGCTTTGTTTACCATTCTCATTTCTTCTACGCAATCTTTATATTTGAAGTCCATTTCCTTTCCGCCAACGATTGCATTCATTTCAGCAAGGTCGTTTGGAACTACCCAGTCTAACGTGATGTTGGTAAATGGTGATTGTGTTCCCCATCTGCTTGGGGTGTTTACACCGTAGATGAACGATTGGATACATTGTTTAACTTCTTTATAAGTAAGGTTGTC
>JAFVWA010000156.1 GCA_017501885.1 Clostridia bacterium
CATATCGCCGCATTTACCACCGCTTGCACCCGCACATATTTACTTAATACATTAATTAAAGTGTGTAAGAACCCAAATAAGTCGTTTGTATATTGCGATACCGATTCCATTCTTTTATGTAATTTAGATCAAGACGAAATTAATAAAATCAAAGCGATGGACACCAAAGAATTAGGCGGTTGGGGTATTGAATTCATAAAAGAGTCTAAAACCAAAATTAGAATATTAGGCGCCAAACGTTATGAAGTCGAGGGTATCAAATGTAAAGTCGGCGGTATAAGTTCATTAAAAACGTTGGCGGACATTGAGGATGGTACCATAGTTAATGATTGTGGACTAACGCCAAAACGTGTTAGATCGGGTATTGTATTAGTTAGTGTTGATAAACAAGTCAAGCGAGGTGTTAATTAATGAAAAAAGATTATTTTTGGCTATATTTTACGATTATAGTTAGCAATATTATATTAGGTGTTGTTATATTATGTATTAGTTTATTTACTAACTATACAAGTAAATTATTCGATACAACCGTCAATATCGGGATCGTATTGTTAATAATGTATATATTAGAAATTATATCAACCCTAACTTTTCAAGCAAGAATATTATTAACGTCTAAAAAAGATAAATTAAAGTATAATTGAATTATACCGGCGATCGCTTGTTTTAGTTGATTAATCGCCTCGTTAGAAGGTTTATTATTAATTAACGATAGTGATACAATTATTAAATTTGTAATTAAGTTTATACCGGTTGGGGTAGCTACATTTTTAGGAGTTTATTGTGTGAATTTTAAACCAAAAGTCGGACGACTTCAAAGCAAGATTTAAGCGTAAATACGGGTTCGATCTCGACAATTTAGGGTTTTGGTGACCATTTTTAGATGATAAATTAGAAATGTTAGACGGACAAAAAGCCCCAACATATGAACGGTTCGATGAATGGTTATTACGCCATAGTCCGTTTGAAACAATTAAAGAAATGTGGGATTATATTCATTACGTGTGAAAACACGGCTTTAACATTATGAATGTAGGTACTACACAATTAGAAAGATTTGAAAAATGAGTGGAGAAATATCGTGAGTGACTTGGTAAACAAATTAAATCGAGCAAAAGAAGTTAAAAACGACGAATACTATACAAGCTACGAAGACGTTGGTAGATATTTTAAAATGATCTTACCGGCGATTAAAAACTTCAAGCGGTTAGTATTACCGTGGAATGATAATAACAATTGAAGCAATTTTAAGAAGTATTTAACGCAAAACAAAAAGACGTACCCGCCATTTGTGCTATACAACCACACGGATGAATATGAATACGAGGAAGGCGATGTCATATTAGGCAACCCACCATTTTCAATTTTAAAAGAGATTGTCTATGAATTTAATAAGAATAACATCCCATTTATCTTATTTGCGCCACTATGCGTCGCCCAAAGCGTATATAGTAACAAAGAACTAAACTACCAAACATTTTATAGTCCGTGCGGAATATTGAGTGATTATTACAATGATAAACAAAATAACGTAAGCACCCGCCTAATTAGTAACTTTATGGACTTTAAGTATCATATTAACAAATTTAGCAAATGCCATCACACAACGGATGCGCTATTTGTAAAATATGAGACAAGTTATGAATGTTTTAAAAAGCATAAAATATACGGTTCGATGAACCACATTGATACTTATTGTTATAAATACGGGAAGGATCATTTAGACGGACGCAAATTAAATATCGAAAGTAACTTTAAATATGTTATAATGGAGCCATTAAACGAAGAAGAATTCTTTAATCGAGGCAAATACCATACAAATTAAAGTTTATATTGATAATAATATTAATGAAAAGAAGCTATTTTGGTGAAACAACCAAGATAGTTTCTTCCCGTCTATTAATAGTCTTGCGAATTTATTAAATAATACTAATTCGGTAACAAAAGAATTTAAACATTCAATGAACGATCTCGACGAATTAGATATTACGATATTTAATTCCGATAATATACCAAACCCCGGCTTGATTACATTTAATCTAAACGGCTATGATTGATATTATATGCCCCAAAAGATTAAGACAATCGGCTCTAATTATGTGGTGTGGCATTGTGTATTAGATATTTATACTACGTTTATTTATCGACTTTATAATGTATATAGTGGATCCGGTTATATGATAAGAACTAAACGTTCACAATTTATTACACCGGGGATGTTAAATGAGGATCCATTAGTTAAAAATCTAAATTTTAACGGTAAGTGAAGCTACTATTACTCACCCGCACCGTCGGGTAAATATACATATAATTTTGGTTCAAGTGGGGTAAACCCGGTTGTTTATGCGGTATTAAACACCAATACCGCTAATAATAGTTCGCTAACGTTAATCCCCATTTTATCTAAATCTAACGCCGTTACCATTACTAAACCGGGTACAACAAGCACTACAACATTACCTAAACGAGTATTTGTCTTTGCGTTGGATGGAGGAGACACTAAGTCCGTCAATTCATTAGCGCGTAACACCAACCATATTTGTTATAACGCAACCGGTCCTGGTGACCCGGGTGTGCGGACATTATACGCAAGTTTAGGAGGCAACCCTAATGTTACCGCGGATAAGAGATTAGGCTTTTTAGAGCTAAAAGCCAAAGGTGGCGGTGTTGGACTTGAAAGTAGTTGGATTGCTAATACGAATGGTTGGGGCTCAATGAGTTACAACTATACGGCATTAAGAAACCTACTCCAACAATATAGTGAAGCTGGAAGCTCAATCACGATCGGGATTGTGCACGGAGGAAGTAGTGCGGATTATAGTGACGTAACAAAGTGACCCGATCCAAGTGTTGGTGTTTATGGACACTGACATAGTGAATATATGAACGCGGCTACATTTGATAAAATTAGAGTGGAATATACTTTCGAGCGTTCTTATTTACCAAACGTCAAATATGGTCCGCATATCGAACATATTAGAGTAAAAACTACGGATGGAACAAGTTTAGCGGAATGAAATACGGTGCGCCAAAATGATGGCAGTTTTTATAGTGATATGAGTCAATTTTACTCAACGTGAACAAGCGGTGCCTCAACCCAAAACTTCGACACCGCGATTATGTTATTCTTAAATGCAACAACCGCATCAAGTTCAACAACCGTGAATTATGAAGTTAATAATAGTTGAGATAACATTAATAATTTATTACTTAATAATTACTCTAACAAAGTGCAAGGGTTGTTTCTTGGACCACCGGTATCGTGTTTTGAGGACAACTTCGTATTTGAAAATTTAGCGGACGGGCGTAAATACTTAACACTAACAATGGATAAAGATGGTTTACCGGTAAGAAACTACGACTTTAAACAATTTGAAGTTGTTAGTGACACAAGCTTCTATGACGATAAATTAGACTTTTTAGGAGGAATGGCAAGTCAATTTGGGAACATCCCGTGGTGAATGGAATGCTATTTACCAAAACAACTTTATAGTAGTAATTTTAATTTTGGGAAGTATTTATACAACCGCAAACTATCAAGTATTAATAATAATGATATGATTAATAAAGAGGACGGCTATTTTACTTTTAATGGTACAACCAACTTTATTTACTTAAATCAATATGACTTGCCGAAAGACTGCATTTATCAATGTAGCGGACCATTACCGTTCTACAACGATGCATTTAAACAATATGTGAACTCCACTACAAACTCCGTTAATACCGGTTATGAAATCGCTAAACAAAACCAAGTTATCGATATGGTAGGAGGGGTGTTTAATTATGTCTCACAAGGCTTGGGAGCGATGGGAGCAGCGATGAGTGGTAACATACCGGGTGCATTAGCGGGAGTGATGGGAGCATATGGCTCCATTAAAGATATGGCAGTGTCGGGTGTTAAATTACAACAACAAAAAAACAAGATTAAAGCGCACTATGCGGATCAAAAGAATATCAAGGGCGCAACCATTACCAACTCGTTAATGACGGATGTCTTAAATTTAGTTGAATGATATAAATTTAGTCCAATTAGTTTCGTGGGATTAAGATTTGTGCCAACGTTACAAACGGTGCAAGCGTTAGGTGAATTAATTACCATTAACGGGTTCTTAACGGAACAAGACACCGAATTTGCCGCTAACTTCAATGTTAATGGCTCTTATATCGTAACGGCTCCGGTATTATTTGACGAGGAAGGACTATCTAAATTAGTGAACGATCAAAAGTTTAAAAACACCATCCCAACGCCATATTACCAACATATGGTTTATGAATTTTTAAACCGGGTACTTACAATGAAAGATATGGATAATTAATATGAGTTTAAAGTATTTTAATATTAACGAAAGAATTGAGCGATTAGGCATCCCCACAACGGGTAAAAACGTTTATCTATGCATCGCCCCACGGAGAATCGGTAAAACAACCTCAACCATAATGAGAGCGGACAAGACGTGAGAGGATAGTAATTTCAATGATAAAGTGTTAATCTTACGTAACACAATGGAGGAAATCAAAGAACTTAAAGACGGTTTCAACGGTGAAACGTTTATTAATAAATACCGCATTATCGGTAACTCGATATTTAAAATTTATGTGGATCAAAACGGTAAAGAGTTCGTCCACCAAAGAAAACTAATCGGTAAAGTCGGTTCATTATCAACATTTGCGAACAAGAAGTCCTCTATTGAAAGCACAAACTATAAACTAATTATTTATGACGAATTTAATAGTTTAGACGAAGACGACTATACAACCGCAAGAAGTTTAAAGAAAAATCAATTCTTTACGTTCCTCGAAGCCATTGCTTCATATGAAGGGGCAAGCGATGATCTCTTGGTAGTTATCATCGGTAACAAAGTGGATGCCTCAAACGACATCTTATTAGAGATGGGCATTGAAAACCAAGATTTACACGATGACGGTGACATTATTAAACTAAAAGTAGACGACTTTAATGTGACAGTTGAAAATGTCTCCCAAAACGAGTTTAAAGAGCTCTTTGAAAAGAAAAAGATCTTGGCGAAAGGGCTTGCTACACTTAACGAACAAACTAACGCCTATTTTAATGAGGGTAAATTCTTAAAGACATTAGATAATCGGATCCGTGCCAAAAAGAACTTTATCGGGTGAGAGCCTACAAAAATAATCTATATTCTTAATGACACATATATTGTGGAGAAAATGAAAGACGATATTAGGTTTTGGGAGGAAGTGCGGATGACGGATGAGGCTTTAGAGCAATTTGTAATGGCGGATTATAGTTTTGTAAGTTTAAACAATGATGCGTGATTAGTGAATAAACACGCCCGGAGAATTTCAAAAGACGAGTTATTAGCACTTGCGGAATTAATGAAAAACGAAATGTTAATTTTTAGCACCCGTTACACATATGCGTGTTGTAAAGAAATCTTTAAAGTAATCTTAAATTTAATTGAGGTGATATAGATGGCACTATTTAATAAAACAAGCAAAGCAATTGACGATATTCAAGCCCAAATCGATCAATTTAAAACGGTGTTTGACTCTTATGTGTCTAATGGTAACTTCTATGCCATTAATAAGAAGTTGGAGCAATATGAGGAGTTACGTAACATCCCGCCAATTAATGGAATGAACGAGGAACAAAACATCGATGATATTGACGCTAATATATTAGGAAGCGTAAAGCCGTTTATACCGGGTAAAATCTTTATGTTTTGGAATTACTGCCAATACTTCAACAACATTATTCAATATGAAGTGGATGACCCGGACATTTGGATTGAGTTAATTAGAATGCAAAACATCGCGTTTTGAAACGGACAAGCCGGAATGTATTACAACCCGGTGCAAAAAGAGTGACGGGCAGTGGCGTTATGAGACGTGGAATACGATCATAATCATAAGTTCAAGAGTGCCAAGATTGCTTACGAATACAATTACGATCAACAAATAATGCGTGAGGAATACCGCCCGGACAATTTAATAACGGTAGACAACCCCGAACACCTCGTAATGTATTCATTTAAATCGAACGGGTATAGTGCGTGAATATGATTAAAAGAAATGATCGAAATTCAAATGCAACTATTAAAGCAAGTTATCGTGTGTTCGTTAATTAATAATAAGATTATCGAAATTCAACAAGACAAGAAAACCGATAATGTTAAATCGTTATTAGAAAACTTTATCAAACCACTTAAATTTTGGTATATTAAACGGAGACTTGCCTCATTAGACTCCTCAATTAAAGTGGTTGAAAACGTGGATGGCTTGATTGAGGTGACGAGTAAGTATTTAGAGATCTATGACGGAATGCTTGATGCGTATTACCACTTATTTGGAATTAGAAATAATGTCGACTAC
>JAFVWA010000018.1 GCA_017501885.1 Clostridia bacterium
CAAATCACTTCTCTTTTAGGACGTAATAATATAATTGCAATAGAAAGTCCGTCTTACAAACAAATAGAACAAGTTTATAAATCTTTGGATATAAACTACGTAAAATTAAAACTTGGAAACGATGGTATTGATAGTTCTGAATTATGGAACTGCAATGCAACCATTTTACACGTTTCGCCCTATCGTAGTTTCCCAAGTGGAGTTTCTGCAAGTGCTTCTAAAAAGCACGAATACTTATCTTGGGCTAATGATAAAGGCAAATATATTATTGAAGATGATTTTGAATCAGAGTTTTCTATCTCTAAAAAACCCGAAGAAACGCTATTTGCCACCACAAAGCAAAATAACGTAATATATCTTAACACTTTCTCTAAAACAATATCCTCTGCTTTGCGTGTTGGGTATATGGTTTTACCTACTCAACTTGTTCCCGTCTTCCAAGAAAAACTTGGCTTTCACTCTTGTACCGTGCCAACGTATATTCAATATCTCGTTGCAGAACTAATCGCCAACGGCGACTTTGAAAGACATATCAATAGAGTAAGACGACAAAAACGCCTTGCTGAAAAACATATATAATCTAAAACGTTATGTTGACATTAACGAAATTCTAAAAAATCTATAAAATACTTGACAAAGAATTTTCAAAGTGATAAACTTTGCTCAATTAAATATAAAAGCTACGACGAAGACGGATTCTATCAAGCGTTTTCACAGAGAGTCGGGGACGGTGAAATCCCGATAAAAACTAATAGAAATCTTATCCCTTCCGAGCTGAAAGTCCAAAAGAGCAATCAAGTAGGCGCTTTCCGTGTTGGCTACGTTAGTGCATAGGAATTATTAGATTCTGAAGGTGGTAGAAATTTTTCTACAATTTGAGTGGTACTGCGAGTATATTATACCCGTCTCAAAGCATTAGCTTGAGTCGGGTTTTTTTTATTAAAGGAATTTTGCATTATGAAAAAGACGTTTGTTACTAATATGCCAAACCAAATAGGTGCTTTCTTAAAAGCAAGCAAGTGTTTTTCCGAACTTGGTATAAACATTACAAGAGTAAGCTACAATAAAGCTGTGGATTCGCACACTTTATTTATTGAAGTCGACGGTGATGAAAAACAATTAGAAACGGCAAATGAAAAATTAAAAGAAATTGGTTATCTATCGCACGGTGAAGAAAACAGCAGAATAGTTTTAGTTACTTTTACCCTTAAAGACGAACCCGGTAGCGTTACTAACGTTTTAGAACTAATTAGCAAATTTAATTTTAATATTTCATATATTAGTTCACAAGAAAATGGAAGTGGTTATCAGCAATTCAAAATGGGTTTATACGTAAATGAAACTGATAGTTTAAAAGAGTTTTTAGCCCAAGCTGAAAAGATTTGCTATGTCAAGGTCGTAAACTACAATAACACCGAAAAGGTTTATGATAACAGCCTATTCTACAATTCCTACGTTGACGAATTAGTTAAAAAGTTGTCACTCTCTAACGAAAAAAGAGAAGAACTTTTAGTTAACGTAAATTTAGCAATGCAAACACTTGACGAACAAGGTCTTTCCCCTTATAAAACTTTTGATAGTATAGGTAAATTTGCAGAACTTTTAGCAGAGTGCAAAGGCGAAAACTTTAAGCCACGAACAACCGAACACGTTATTACTGACAAAACAAAAATAATCTTAATAGAGCCTAATTGCGGTAGCAATACTGCAATTATAGAAAGTGACGGCAAGAGAATTTTTGTAGATTCGGGATATGCTTGTTATAAAAAGGAAATGTTAGACCTTATAAAAACCATTTTCCCCGATTTTAGAAAGAAGAAAGAAACTTTGCTAATAACCCACGCAGACGTTGACCATTGTGGACTTTTGAACGAGTTTGATGAAATCATTGTTAGTCAACGAAGTGCTGAAAGTTTACAAGCAGAAGCACACAATACCGCAGGGTTTAGAGAACAAAATCACTTACATCTCCCTTACGTTAATATTTGCAAAATTTTAACCGAATATGAAGTTGTTAATATTAGCAAGCTATCTCCCATGTGGAACAAATCAAGTTTAGTCGCTCCAATGGAACAAATAGGATTTTATAATGTAGGTGAACTCAACTTTGAAGTTTACGAAGGCAAAGGCGGTCATCTATCGGGCGAAATTCTATTGATTGATTTTGAACACAGGGTTGCATTTACGGGTGACATATTTGTAAACTTAAAAGATTTAACAAAAAAGCAAGCTGAATATAATCAGTACGCACCGATACTTATGACTTCGGTTGATACTGATTCAGAGTTATGCGCAAAAGAACGTTCTGCTTTCTTACAAAGATTAGGTGTTGGGAAATGGAATATTTTCGGTGGACACGGACAAAAGAAAGAATACTTACCACAAACGGTAAAATAAGCAAAAAAAAGGGCTACGCCATA
>JAFVWA010000157.1 GCA_017501885.1 Clostridia bacterium
CATTTAAATTTTTACTTAACAATTAATCAACTGTTTGTCCACAAGATGTTAACCGTAAATTCTCTATACTTTTGCAAGTAAATTGATAGTTATCAATATTTTAAGAAGGTCTACTAATAATATACCTATTATATTTAAATTTAAAAATAAAAAATAACAAACCTAACTAAACCAAAAGTCTTGATTTTTTGCCTTTAATATTATATAATAAATGGGAGTGTGAATAGTTTTATTTGGAGATAATATATGAAGGTTATTTGTGACGGTTTAGATTTATCAGATGCTGTGCTTAAAGTAAGTAAAGCGCTAAGCGTAAAAGCGGCAAACCCTGCTTTAGAAGGAATTAAAATTACTGCAAAAGGCGATAGTTTAACACTTCTTGCATCAGACTTAGAACTTACCATTGAAAAGAAAATTAAAGCTGACGTTTTAATGGAAGGCGAAACTGTTGTAGTTGGTAAGTATTTCGTTGATTTTGTTAAAAAACTTGAAAAAGAACAAGTGGAACTTTCTCGTCTTTACGACGCGCAGTTGCAAATAAAGTATTCTGATAGTGAAAGTGAACTTCAAGTTTACCCCGTTGAAAACTTCCCTGTTATTGAGAAAAAAGAAGACGAAAACTATTTTGAAATTTCACAAGCAGATTTTAAGAAAATAGTAGAAAAAGCGTCTGTTTCTTGTTCAACCGATGAAAGTAGACCTATTCTTAAAGGTTGTCTTTTTGAAATTGAAGACGGTGGTTTAACTTGCGTTGCTCTTGACGGTTTTAGAATGTCAGTTGTTAAAAAGGAAGTTAAATCAAGCGGTAACTTTAAGGCTGTTATTCCTGCAAGAACTTTGGTTGAAATCACAAGACTTTTAGATAAAGACCAAGAAAACTTAAAAGTAAACGTTCAAAAGAATTCACTTTCTGTTGAAGTAGATAACACTATTATTTTCTCAAGATTAATCGAAGGGGAATTTGTAAAATACAATCACATTTTACCAAGTAGTTTTGAAAACGTTGTAACTATAAACAAAAACGCACTTTTATCAAGTATTGAACGTGCTGCAATCGTTGCGAGAAACGATCGTTATAACGTTGTTAAATTTGATATTAAAGAAAATATTATGACTGTATCTGCTAAATCAGAAGTTGGTAACGTTAACGAAAACGTAAATATCAATTTATCCGGAAAAGATATGGCTATTGCCTTTAACGGCAAATACATTATGGACTTTTTGAAGATTACTGATAACGAATTTATTAATCTTAACTTAAATTCTTCAATAGATCCATGCGTAATTACTTCGGTTGTGGACGACGGATTTTTATATTTAGTTCTTCCCGTTCGAATAAATGCGTAATTTAATTGACAAAAGTTAAAAATATCTATACAATAGTATAGAAAATCACAAACAATATACTGTTAGGAGTAAATAAATATGAAACAGACTTATCAACCTAAAAAGAGACAAAGAAGTAAGGTTCACGGATTCAGAAAAAGAATGAAGACCAAGAGTGGCAGAAACGTTTTAAAGAGACGTCGTAATAAAGGTCGTCATAAGCTCTCTGCTTAATTTGTAGAAAAAAATGCCTTTGGATTACAGGTTAAAAAAAGAAAAAGATTTCAATTTAGTTTTTAAAAAAGGAAAAAGGCTATATTCTTCATCACTTACGCTCGTGTATTTTGCTAGTAAAGAAACCAAAGCGGGTTTTTGCGTTAGCAAAAAACACGGCAAAAGCGTGGAGAGAAATTATATAAAACGAATTTTAAGGGAATCTTTCAGAAGTTTTACGCCTATATTACGTAAAAACTTCTTTTTTGTTTTTATACCGAAAGTTAGTAAAGAGTATTCTTTACAAGAATATAAACGTTGTATGAACTACCTTTTTAAAAAAGGCGGGTTATTAAAAGAAGATGCTTAAATTTTTAAGTGTTAAGTTTATTCGATTTTATCAAAAATATATTTCAAAAGGCGCATGCCCTTTTATTCCGTCTTGCTCTCAATATACTTTGGAAGCAATATTAAAGCACGGGTTTTTTAAGGGCTGGTTTTTAGGAATTAAAAGAATTTGCCGTTGTCATCCGTGGAACAAGGGCGGTTTTGATAAAGTCCCCGATAAAAAAAGCGTAGTTAAGTGGGTATATTAAATGGGAATAGCTGAAATTATTAATTTTGCAAAACCTATAACCGACAGTTGGTTAGTTGACATAGTTTTATGGCTTGTAACCATCTGCGGTTCAGTTTGGCTTGGCGTTATTCTTTTTACGTTATTGTTAAAACTTGTTACCTTGCCGTTTGACTTTGTTTCAAGAGCTAAAATGCGTAAAAACAGTCTTCTTATGGAAGAAATGCGCCCAGAACTTGAAAAACTTCAAAAACAATACGCAAATAATAAACAACTTTACAACCAAAAAATGATGGCTCTCTATAAGAGAAACGGCTACTCTATGTGGGGTGCTTGTCTTCCAACCATTTTTACTTTAGTTATCTTTATTATTGCTATTAACGCGTTCACCAACTATTCAAACTTCCAAAACCGCCAATATTTTTATGAAATGAGTTTATCATATAATAGCGTGGTTTACGACGGTTTTGAAGCTGATGACGATTATATCGTTCAAAATGCAGACGGCTCTTTAACCTTTGACAATAAAAAGCTTTTCAACGATGAAGATGGGGTTATAACTTCTAACGACGTAACTATTAACGTTACTAAGGGCGTTAACGCGCAAGATAAGAAAGTTATGAGAGTTGATACTAACGGTTACTCTCAATATGAGATTATTTATACCGAAAACTCTGAAGACGTTACTAATCCACAATTTAACCAAATTTCTTACAATATCTTTACCGATAGATTAGAAAGCGCTTTTGGCGATGCTTGGCTTACTTTTAAGAACGCATCTACTGAAACTGACGTAAATAAAATTGCTTCTAAATTTATTTTAGACTTGCAACAAACTAAATCTGCTAACACTTTCCGTTCGGTTAACGAAAAGTTCTTGTGGGTTAAAAATATTTGGGTTACCGATAGCCCAATGAAACACCCTATCGAAACCGACTGGTCTACTTTTAAGCAAACTTACGGATACGTTGACGTTAGTTATGATAAAGTTACTTCGGCTGACTACGCTAACCTTATCGCTAAGTTAGACGTTGAAAAAACTCAACCAAACGGATACTTTATCTTAGTTGCATTAACTGCACTTTCTTCACTTTTCGTTCAACTTATCACTTCTAAGTCGCAAAAAGCACAAATGGAACTTCAAACGGTTGACGGACAAGGCGCTGCTACTAATAAACTTATGATGTGGCTCATGCCTATCATGATGGCTGTTTTTGCTTTCATGTATACGGCTGCGTTCTCTATCTATATCGTATTAAGTTCGATATTTAGTGTTGGAACAACCTTCCTTATCAATGCAATAGTTAACAAAAAGTTCAAAAAACGTCAAGTGGCTGCTGCTAAACAGGTAGTTCGCGGTAGAGTTTACACTCCACCTGTTAAAGAAGAACAACCTAAGGAAAAGAAAAAGAAGAAAAAAGACGAAATCCCTGCAAACGACTTCTTGTCAGGTATCGCAGGCAAAAAGAAGAAATAATTTTTGAATAAACAACTTGTTGGCGAGCCAACAAAAGGAGAATATATGGAATTTTCAGCAAAGACGGTTGAAGAAGCCGTTAAAAATGCGCTGACCGAACTTTCTCTTTCCGAAGACCAAGTTGATATCGAGATAAAAGAACAACCAACCAAAGGTCTTTTTGGAAAATTAAAGGGCAAGGCGGTTATTGAAGTTACACCCAAAGCGCAAGAAAAAGGCAACGAAGAAAAGGCAGTAGAACTTATCGAAAACGTTTTGAAATATTTAGGTTTAGACGCTACTGCAACACTTACCCAAGGCGAAGAAAGAACTGTTATCACTCTTGATTCAGAAAGTTCATCTTCACTCATCGGATACCGCGGAGAAGTTTTGGACGCATTGCAAACCTTAGCAGGCGCTATGGCAAACATCGGCAACAAAGTTTACAAGAAAGTTGTTGTTGACTGCGAAAACTATAGAGACAAGCGCGAAGAAACTTTAATCAAACTCGCTCATAAACTTGAAGCAAAGGCAACTGAAATTAGACGTGAAGTTATTTTAGAGCCAATGAGTCCGTTTGAAAGACGTATTATCCACACCGCACTCGCAGATAGCCAAACGGTTACCACTACGAGTAACGGTAAAGAGCCAAATAGATACGTTGTAATCGTTCCAAACGACAAAGACGAATTTTCTAAACCCTACAACGCTGGTAGAAACAACGATAAAAAGGGTGGCAGAAATTCTCGTGGCGGTAGAAACGGTGGAAAGAGAGATTTTAAGGGCGGTAGAGAACGTCGTTCATCTTCCCCTGCTCCTGCTCCAAGAAAGAAAACTATCACTTTTGGAACTTTCTTAGGCAACAGCTTAAAAGACAAAGAATAAACGTTTTAAGAGCCTTGCTAACTCGTTACTAAAACGTTTATACAACTAAAAAAACATAAAATGATTAAAAATAAAAAAGCAACTTAGTGTTGCTTTTTTTTAATATTTACATTACAATATATATAGTTTAATTTTAGCGGAGATTTTTATGGATAAATTGTGGAATAAAATTGACGAGATAAGAAATGGTAAAGAAATTCCTTACTTAGACGTTCTTTGTTATAAAGAGGGTAAAGAACTTTACCGTTACACGTCACAAGGTGCGACGGGCAAAGAAGTTTTGGCAATGTTTTCTATGAGTAAGCCTATCACTGCCGTTTGCGCTATGACCTTAGTTGAAGAAGGAAAAATCGGACTTGACGATTTAGTTGAAAAGTATCTTCCACAAGTAAAAAATGCCTTTATCCTTAAAGACGGCAAACCCACCCCCGTTAAAAATAAAATGACTATAAGAAATCTCTTTACCATGACGGCAGGTTTTTCTTATATGACGAGAACTCCGTCAATATTAGAGTTAAAAGAAAAAACCCAAGACAAAGGCAATTTACAAGACTTTATCACGGCATTCGTGAGCGAGCCACTTTTATTCGAGCCGGGCGAAAGGTTTCAATATAGTCTTTGCTTAGACGTGCTTGCAGGCGTTATGGAAGTTGTTGAGAATAAAAAGTTTTCCGAAATAGTAAAAGAGAGAATTTTTGTTCCCCTAAAAATGGACGAGTCTTCTTTTGATAACTCTATCACGAAGTATGCGCCATACCATACGGTAAACGAAGGCAAGATAGAAAGTGGCGAAGTAAATATGTGGCCACTTATCACCCCAAATTATGAAAGTGGCGGAGCAGGTCTTGTTTCTACTGTTGAAGACTATATGAAGTTTGCTTCAACGCTTGCAAACGGTGGCGTCAGCGACGACGGTGTAAGAATTATAAGTGAAAAAGCCTTAAAAGAACTATCTACTTCTCAAATAGACAAAATCTCAGTTGAAAACAACTTTACGTGTATTCAAGGAAGCGATTATAGTTACGGCTTAGGAGTTAGGGTTAGAAAAACCGATACCGAATGGGGACTAAATAAAGGCGAATTCGGTTGGGACGGTGCGTTGGGAAGTTTTCTTTTAATTGACCCAAACAAGAAAGTTAGTATTGTAATGGGAATGCACCTTGGCAACTGGCAAACGATATTTAGCGACGGACACTTAAAAATCACCGAGCAAATTTATAGAGATTTTAATCTTTAATAATTAGAAAAAATTTAACCCCCTTTGCAAAAGCAAAGGGGGTTTTTATTTAATCTTTTACACTTTTTATTTTTCCGTTTTCAATAACTATTCGTCTTGCAGGTTTATCTTTGATAACGCTTCTATCAATGTGCGTTGCAGTAAAGATTGTCTGCATTTTTTCAACTGCGCCCATAAGCCTACGCTGACGTGGTTTATCAAGTTCACTTAAAACGTCGTCTAATATCATAATGGGGTATTCTCCAAAATGATTATAAAAACTTTCGGCTTCTGCAAGTTTAATGGAAAGCGCAACCGTTCTTTGTTGACCTTGTGAGCCGTAAACTCTAACGTCCATATCGTTTAAGGTAAACTTTATATCGTCTCTATGCGGACCGATAGACGTAAAGCCTAACCTAATATCTCTATCAAGTCCCATTTTAAGGTCTTGTTTTAAGGCGTAAGCAATTTCTTCTTCCGTTCCGTAATACCCACTCTCGGTTTTCATAGTAAGTTTTTCTTTTCCATTAGAGAGCATCGCGTGTTTTTCTTCGGCAATAGGGGAAATCTCTGTTAAAAACTCGTTTCTCGCCTTAATGATTTTGCTTGCTTCTTTTGAAAGTTGCTCGTCCCAAATAGGAAGCGTTTCTTTTATAAGGTAAGTGTCAGGCTCTTTTAACAAGTTGTTTCTTTGCGACAATATTTTGTTATACCTTGAAAGCGCGTAAAAATACCCTTTTGATTTTTGGCATAGTGATATATTCATAAATCTACGCCTATCTTCGGGGCTTTCTTGCACTAATTTTAACTCGGACGGATTGAAAAATACGCTGTGGATATTTCCCATAAGTTCGCCAATTTTCAAAACTTTAAGTCCGTTAACGTAAATTTCCTTATTGTCGTTTTTGTAAAAGTTTATGCCAACTGAAACTTCGCCGTAGATACTCTGCGCTTTTCCTAAGATTTTTGCGCATTCTTCTCCGTTCTTGATAACGATTTTATCCTTGTTTGCCCTTGGCGAATATCCCGTGCATAGGAAAAATATGGCTTCCGCGGCGTTGGTTTTGCCCTGCGCGTTAGCCCCCGATAAAAGGTTTAATCCGTTAGCGAATTCAAACTCTTGTTCGCTGTAATTTCGGAAATTTGTTAGGGTTAGATTTTTAATATACATAAAAAATTTTTAAAAAACTGTCGTAGAAGACTTTCTTTTCTTTTAAATTTATTATATAATGTTTTTTACTTAAATGCAACTGATAAGAGGAAAAGTATAGATGGAAAGTTACGAGATACTATGGAAAACTACTCTACCCGAGTTAGAAAAGACGATTAGTTCAATATCGTTCGATACTTATATTGTAAATCTTACGCCCGTAGACATTATTGGAAACAGGCTTATTTTATGCACCCAAAGTGCTATTTTTGCCGACCAAATTAACGGTCGCTTAAAAGAAAAGATTTCTGATGCTCTCAATAAGTCTAACTCCGACGTTACTGAATTCCAAATTGTAGTTGCAAAAGACCGTGACGAATACGTTAAGAAAATTAACGAAGACTCAGGCGGGGCTATTGCTGACGCAGGCTCTCCCATTAACCCTAAGTTTACCTTTGAATCTTTCGTAGTGGGTTCGTCTAACGAATTTTCATACCACGCAGCAAAAGCCGTTGCCGATAACCCTGGCGACGCGTATAATCCCTTGTTTATACACGGCGGAACGGGACTTGGTAAAACTCACCTTTTAATGGCTATTGCTAACCACTTAAAGTTACATAAACCTTCGTTAAGAGTGCTTTACGCTACTTGCGAACAGTTTATAAACCAAATGGTAGAAAGCTTGTCAAAAGGCAAGTTAACGCCTATGGATTTCCGCAAGAAGTTCAGAAACGTTGACGTTCTTTTAATCGACGACGTTCAGTTCTTATCTAAAAAACAAAGCACGCAAGTAGAGTTCTTCCACACCTTTAACGAACTCGTTATGCAAAACAAACAGGTGGTGTTATCTTCCGACCGCCCACCTGAAGAAATCGAATACTTAGAAGAACGCTTAAAGACGAGATTTTCGGGCGGACTCCTTGCCGACGTTCAAATTCCCGACTTAGAAACGCGTATTGCTATTCTTAGAAAAAAGAGCGAAGAACAAAAGTGTTTGGTTGATATTAAAGTGCTTTCCTACATTGCTGAAACGAGCGAAGCGGATATCAGAACGCTTATTGGAAAGTTAACTAAGGTTATTTTTGCTTCTAAACTTCACGAAAGACCTATCACTATCGACCTTGTAAAGGAAGCATTAAAAGAATCGGCAGGCGAAAAGCAAGAAGAACTTAAAGTAGACGATATTATCAACTGCGTTTGCAATTTCTATAAAGTTAACAAGGCAGACGTTATTGGCAAGAAGAAAAACAAAGAGTTTATAGAGCCAAGACAAGTTTGTAGTTACCTTATTACCGAAATGATGAGTTTACCACTCGTTACCGTTGGTAAAAGCATGGGTGGTAGGGACCACGCGACCATTATTTACGCGCGTGATAAAATTGCAGAACAAATTAAGAACGACGATAAACTTCGCGTTCAAATAAACGACATCAAAAAAATGCTCTTAAAACAATAGGATTTTTTATGACCACTTTTACCGAAGGACAATTTGACGCGGTTGTAGTTGGCGCAGGGCATGCAGGCGTTGAGTCTGCGCTTGCCTTAGCAAGAACGGGCAACAAAACGGCTATGCTGACACTTAATTTAGACAGCATAGCTTTTATGGCGTGCAATCCGTCTATCGGTGGAACGGCAAAAGGTCAAATAGTAAGAGAAATCGACGCGCTCGGTGGACAAATGGCAATAAACGCGGACAGCGCTCTTATGCAAATAAGAATGCTTAACCGTGGGAAAGGCGCGGCTGTTCAGTCGCTCCGTGGTCAAGAAGACAAAAATCTTTACCACACGCTAATGAAAAAGACGTTGGAGCAAACCCCCAACCTTTACATTATTCAGGGCGAAGCCGTTGAAATTTTGACTGAAAACGGCAAAGTTACGGGAGTTAGAACTGCCTTTGGTGGCATTCTTTACTGCAAGACGGTTATACTTGCCACGGGCGTTTATCTAAATGGCGAAATAATTGCTGGTGAATGGAAACGTTCGGCAGGTCCAAACGGTTTTCAACCTGCTAACGAACTTACGAAAAACCTTATCGATTTAGGCTTTAACGTTAGAAGATTTAAGACGGGAACGCCTGCAAGAATTGACGGTAGAACTATTGATTTTGATAAATTAGAAGTTCAAGACGGCGAAACTGATATATATCCGTTTAGCGTTATGACCGACGGACTTCCACAAAAACAAACGCCATGCTATTTAACTTACACCAATCAAAACACTCACGATATAATACGCGCTAACTTGCACCGCTCCCCCTTGTATGCGGGCATGATTAAAGGCACGGGACCAAGGTATTGCCCGTCTATTGAAGATAAAGTAGTGCGTTTTTCTGATAAAGAACGTCATCAACTTTTCTTAGAGCCAGAAGGTGGCGATACTCATGAAATTTACGTTCAAGGAATGTCTACGTCCCTTCCCCACGACGTTCAAAAAGCAATGTATCGCACGGTTAAGGGCTTAGAAAATTGCGAGATTATGCGTTATGCTTACGCTATCGAATACGACTGCATTGATTCGCTTGACCTTTATCCTTCGTTAGAATACAAAAAGATTGAAGGACTTTTCTGTGCAGGGCAAATAAACGGAACGAGTGGTTACGAAGAAGCCGCAGCGCAAGGTCTTATTGCAGGTATAAATGCTAACCTTAAAATGAAAGGGGAAGAGCCTTTCGTGCTTTCGCGCGACGACGGTTACATTGGCGTTTTGATTGACGATTTAGTAATCAAAGGCACTAACGAACCATACCGTATGATGACGAGCCGTGCAGAATACCGCATAGTGCTTCGTCAAGATAACCCCGATTTAAGACTTACCGAAAAGGCGCTTCGAACGGGACTCATCTCCCCCGAAAGATACAACAAGTATTTAGAAAGAAAAGCCGAATATCAAAAAGCAACCGCCGTTTTACAAGAAAAATTAAAGCCTGCGCTTACAAAAGACCTACTCACTAAACACGGTTTTGCTGAAAGCAACACGGCGCTAACCCGAGCCGACCTTATAAGACGCGGAATTTCATTAAAGGAAATTTGCGAGTGTTTGGGTGGATTAGAAGATATTTCCTATCAAATTAAAGACACGGTGGAAATCGACGCTAAATACGAAGGATATTTGCAAAAAGGCTTTGAACAAATAGAAAAAGCAAAACGCTTAGAAGAAAAGGCTTTGCCAGAAAACATTGATTATTTGGCTATCACGGGGTTAAGACTTGAAGCAAGGCAAAAATTAGATAAAATTCGTCCTAAAAACCTTGGTCAAGCAGGCAGAATTAGTGGCGTTTCCCCCGCCGACATCGCTGTTTTAATGGTTTATTTGAGCAAGTAGACACTATTTCTTCGCATAGTTGATTTTTTATGTGGGAAAATACCGTGAATCACTTCGCCTTAAAAGATTTTTATAACAAAAAATGCGCCTGCCAAGGTTTAGCCTTGGTAGGCGCGTGTGCTTTTTAAGACGGTCTATAAGCCGGGTTCTGTCGAGTGCGATCATCTATCTAGGGGCATAGTCTCCTATGCTCTCGAGCGATGTTTTAGTAAGCCTTTTGGCAGGAACACCTTGTAAAAGACTTGTCAATCTTGCTTCAGGTGGGGTTTACATTGCCTCCCGCGTTACCGAAGGAGCGGTGAGCTCTTACCTCGCCTTTTCAACCTTACCCTTTCGGGCGGTAATTTTCTGTTGCACTTTCCTTAAAGTCACCTTCACCGGGATTTCTCCGGCACCCTGTTCCTGTGAAGCCCGGACTTTCCTCATTGGCAGTTTCTCTCTGCCACCGCGATCGCACAACCGACTTAAAAAGTAAGGTTATTTTATAACAATAAATAAAGATTGTCAAGCATAAATGCAAACCCTTTTATTGACAAGGGTAAGGTTTTCTTTTATAATGTATTGCAAAAGGAGAGAAAAATGAAAAAATTTCTAATCCCCAACGAAGGAAAATTTTTTAAGGCAAATCTTCATTGCCACACTACTATTTCTGATGGAAAGTTTACTCCCGAAGAGATAAAGAAAGCCTATTTAGAGAAAGGTTACTCGGTTATTGCATATACCGACCACGACGTTTTAGTTTGTCACGACGATTTAACCGACGACAACTTTTTAGCGCTTAACGGCTATGAAATGGAGTTTAACCACGCCGAATTACCTGATGATAATTCGGGAAGAAGTGGCAAAAAGACGGCACATATTTGCTTTATTGCTATTGACAAAGACAACAAAACTGCTTGCTGTTTGCATAGGGGCAAGTATTTAATTGGCAACAGTAAAAACTACGTTGAAAGTTGCAAGTATGATTCTACGGCAGATTTTGAAAGGGAATATTCGCCCGAATGTATAAACACCGTTATTAAAAAGTGCAGAGAAGCAGGTTATTTTATCACTTATAATCACCCTACTTGGTCTACTGAAAGATACTACGATTATATAAACTACAAAGGCATGCACGCTATGGAAATAGTAAACGGCGAATGTCAAGCATTGGGGTATGACGAATATAATCCAAGAGTTTACGACGATTTTTTAGACGTTAACAACAAGATTTATTGCGTAGCAACCGACGACACACATAGACAAACGGGAATGTTTATCGGTTGGACAATGATAAAAGCGCCATGTTTAGAATATAATGAGATTACAAAGGCGTTATTATACGGAAATTTTTATGCAAGTGAAGGCCCTGAGATTAAAGAACTTTACGTAGAAGACGGTTTTTTATGTATAGAAACGTCTCCGTCAAAGGAAATCTGCTTTGTAAATTCTAAGAGAAGAAGCAAGAAAGAGACTGCTAAAGACGGCGAGTTTGTAACTTTTGCTAAATTCCCCATTTTTGATAACGACGGCTATGTTCGTGTAACGGTAATAGACGAAAAGGGAAAACACGCTAACACCAACGCTTACGATACAAAAGAGATTTTAAAGTAAAAAAGAAAAAGAGCGGAAATTCTTTCTGCTCTTTAACTTTTTTGACTTTTTAATCATTGTTAGTATTTTTAGCAAAAACTAAAATTTTTAACTTTTTGATTTTAAGTCCTTTTTAAGGTCTCTATTATAGATACTCAGATTCAGTTTATATAAATTTACTTTTCACAAAACAAATTTTTATAAATCGTCTGCATCTTGAACCGGATCATCGTATTTATCGTAAATATCTACTCCGGTATAAGAGCCTTGCGCGTCGAAAATGCTACTAAACTTTTGCTTATTTGCAGTTCTTTGCGCCTTTTGTAGTCTGCTTGCTTTTAGCAGTAGACTTTGCACTCTTTTTATCTCTCATAACTTCCCCCTTGATAGTATTATGAGTAAGATGAAAGGGAATATTCACAAAAAAGCAAAAAGAAAGTTGCCATATTTTGGAAATTTTGGCGCGCGAAAGGGGATGAACGTCTTCATCCCCTTGTGTATCTTTATTAAGTTGTAGCTTGCTGTCACTACCGATTAAAAGCACCTGCATTAGCTAACTAAACTTTCCGTTTTAAGGAACTTATTATTCGTGCCTCTCGGATTCTTTAAAGCAAGCGTATAAACTGTTGATTGGTTTATACCTCCTTTTTTGTTTAAGCTTTCGATCACGTTTGAATTTTTACTTTACGTGAACATTGGACCGTTCCCCCTTTTATTTTTTAGTGTGGAGAAATCTGTTCATTGGTCCTAACCTCCTTGGTTAATCTTATCTTCAACTTTATTTTATTATAGGAAAAGGCATTCGTCAATATATTTTTAAAAAATATTGTCAACTTTATTTTTAAAAAACCCCTTGATTTAAAGGATAAAATATGAGATAATAAATTTGTTAGGGGCGTTTATTCGCCCCCTTTTAATTTTAAAAATCATTAGAAAAAACCTAACAAAAACCCCGATTGCAATAAAGAGCAGTCGGGGTAAAATTTTTATCTAACGCCAATTCTTGTTGCGGGGGCTTTTTCTTCTAAAATGTCTTTTAGAGAGTATTTTGCAGAAGCAATTATAACTTTTGTTCCGTTTTTAACGGCTTCTTTAACGTATTCAAGTTTAGCTTTTGCGCCGTTTGCGCCCGCCCTACTTGCACCGTTGCAGTAGTTTTCGCATTCGGTAATGTTATCTAAAACTTCGCTAACGTCTTTGCCACTTATTTCTTTAATTAATGTAGATGGATCTTTGCTATCCTTATATATACCGTCGGCACTTGTTAAGATAAGCAAGGTTTTTGCTTTTACCAAGCATGCAATTTGCGAAGCCGTTTCGTCGTTATCAACGCACTCAACAACCTTTTGGTTTTTGTTTTTTAGCGACTGAATTTCAAGTTTTCTATTTTCTTCCGAACAAACGGGGTCGTTATAGTTGATAATGGGGATAGCGTTTTGTTCTTTGCAACGAAGGAGCAAGGCTTTTAAGTGCGCTCTTTTTTTCTCGTCGTTGAAGTGTTGGTGTTCAACCAAAACTTGGCGGAGCGAATACTTAGGATCAACGAATTGACGATAAGTTGACATAAGAATTGACTGACCTTGCGCTGAGTAGTCTGTTTTAACGTCTTCGGGTGAACCGCTGAGTTCTTTGCCGTTTCTTTGTATATAGTCGAGCCTACCCGTTTCGGCAGCACCGCTTGTAATCCATATGTAGCCAGGCTTTAATTCAGAAGAAAGCCTTGCAATGAGAGTATAGTCAAGTATATTACTTTTTTTGTCGATAAGCGCCATCGAACCGATTTTGCCTACGAGTTCAATATCAAAATTCATTTTATCACCTTGCATTAAGGATATCACAAAAACTCAAAAAACACAACAAATTTTTATTTAACTAAATCTGTAATAGCCTTTTTGTAAATTTCAAACGCCAAGAGCATTTCTTTTTTAGAAAGTTTTTCGTTTGCTTCATGCACGCCGTTGTTTACGTTTGGGAATCCTGCGCCGAACGCGCATCCCATTTTAAATGCCCTTGCATAGGTTGAACCACCCATGCTGATAGGCTTTGCATTTTCGCCCGTTGTTTGGTTATAGGCGTTAAGCAACGTCTTGACAAACCAACCGTCTTTTGGAACGCACATGGGCGAGTGACGTTCTTCAATGATTTTATATTCAAAGCCGAAATTTTTATATTTTTCTTTTATATCTTGCACCGTGAAGGGGTAAGGAACACGCACGTCGCACAAAAATGCTTGCTTGTTATCAATCTCGCCTGCCTTATTTGGAGAAAGAGTTACGCTACCCTGTTCGCTTTTTAAGGCGTTAATGTTTTCTCTATCGTTAAACAAACAGTCAAGCGCGCTTTTTACGTCTTCGCCCTTAAAAAGCATATATTCTAAGATAGGCTTTATTGCATTTTTACCTTTTTCGGGAGTTGAGCCGTGGGCAGCAACGCCGTGGCTAACGATGTTTTCGCCGTCAAAGGACAAACCAAATTTTTTTAATTCGAGTTCGTCGGGAGTAAAGTTAGGCTTAACGGTTGCCAAGTCGCATACTTGGTTTAAAGCCGTTCCGCCATTTATAAAACCAAAGTTCTTAAATGGCGCAATCTTAAACTCGGTAGGGTAAATTCCCTTTTCTGCGTAAATCACAGGGAAGTCCGCATCTGGAGAAAAGCCGTATTCGGGGAATTCGCCCACGTTTTTGAGATAATAGTCTATATCTTCCCAACCGCTTTCTTCGTTAGTCCCTGCAAAAAAGCGAATTTTACGATTAAACTTTATACCGCTATCAACAACTTCTTTTAAAGCATATAGAGCAAGCAACGTTGGCCCCTTATCATCGCTAACGCCTCTTCCGTAATACGTTCCGTCTTTTTCGGTTAGCGTAAATGGTGGCGTATTCCAACCGTTCCCAGCGGGAACAATATCTAAATGCCCAATTATGCCTACTTCTTCCCCTTCGCCATAAGAAAATTCCAAAACGTAGTTGTCATGGTTTATCGTTTTAAATCCCATGCGTTTAGCAATGCTTTCAAAACATTCTAAGGTCTTTTGGACTTGTTCTCCAAAAGGCATATCTTTTATAGGGGATTGCTTTACGCCGTTAAAACTCACCAAGGTTTTAAGGTCTAAAATAAATTGCTCGAAGTTTTGCATAGTTGTTCCTAAACAGTTTTTATTTATTATACATCTTTAAAAAGGTTTTGTCCACGCTAAAAGGTAATATGCCGTTTTTTACTGTAAATATTCTTTTCTTTTAAATAAAATTGTGATACAATACACTATATGAATACCGAAGAAAACTTACACAAAGGGCATAGAAAGAGAATGATGGAACGCTTTTTAGCGAGTCCTGATAACGTGCCCGATCATGAACTTTTGGAAGTGTTGCTTTTTGGCGTTCTTCCGAGAGTGGATACTAATCCGATAGCGCATAGGCTTATAAATGCTTTCGGCAATTTAGACTTTGTTTTTAGAGCTGATGCAAAAACGCTCACATCGGTTGAAGGCGTAGGCCCACACGTTGCTTCGCACCTTGTTGCAATGGGCAAGATAATGGATAGAATCATTAAGCAACGCCAGGGAAAAGAAAAATATAATTTCGGTTCGTTTGAAAAGGTTAAGAGCAAGGTTATAAAAGATTTTGCAGGGCTTAAACAAGAAAGGTTTAAGATATATCTTTTAGACGGAGCAGTTAACTTGTTAACTACTCTCGATTATACAAACGAGCGCGCGTTTAGTGTAGAAATTGATCCGTCGGTTTTGGCTAATCACATTGCCATTCATAAACCAAAACAGATACTCATTGCGCACAATCACCCAAGCGGAGACGTTGCGCCAAGCAAAGAAGACGACTTAGCAAGTCAAAAAGCGCATATTTTATGCGCTCTGCACGGAGTTCAACTTATCGACCACGTTATAGTAAGTGGCGAAAAGACTTATAGTTATTATAGAGATAACAGATTGCAAGAAATAAAACAAAAGGCAAATTTAGATAAAATTTTTAGACAAGGAGAGCCAAATGAGTAAGGTTAGAACGCGTTTTGCACCAAGCCCAACGGGATATTTACATATAGGCGGTTTAAGAACGGCACTTTACGGATTTTTGTATTCAAAGAAAAACGGTGGCGACTTCATTTTAAGAATTGAAGATACCGATACTGCGCGTTATGTTGACGGTTCTGTAGAAATTATTTACAGCACCATGAGAGATTCGGGCATTATGTATGACGAAGGTCCGGACGTTGGTGGAAACTACGGCCCATACGTTCAAAGCGAAAGAAAAAACATTTATAAAGAGTACGCCGAAAAACTCGTTGAACTCGGTGGCGCATACTATTGTTTTTGCTCCCCCGAAAGAATTGAGGGGTTGAGAGATGAAGAAGGCAACGTTCGTTACGATAAGCATTGCTTAAAACTTTCTAAGGAAGAAATTGCACAAAAAATTGCAAACGGCGAGCCTTACGTTATCCGTCAAAACGTTCCTGTTGAAGGCGCGGGAAGTTATCACGACCTTGTTTACGGAGATATCAGCGTTGACTACAAGGATATAGAAGACGGCATTTTATTAAAGAGCGACGGAATGCCTACTTATAACTTTGCAAACGTTATTGACGATCACCTTATGGGAATAACCCACGTTATTCGTGGCACCGAATACCTTTCTTCTACCCCTAAATATAATTTAATGTATGACGCGTTTGGTTGGGAGCGCCCCGTGTATATTCACTTGCCCCCTATCATGAAAGACGCTCAGCATAAACTTTCAAAGCGTAACGGTGACGCAAGTTATGAAGACTTTATTAAAAAGGGTTACGTTAAAGAAGCAATCGTAAACTATATTGCGCTTCTCGGTTGGAGTCCTAAGGGTAACCAAGAAAAAATGAGCCTTAGCGAACTCATCGAAAACTTCTCTTTAGAAGGAATTGGTCGTTCCCCCGCTATTTTTGACGACGTTAAGTGTAGATGGCTTTCTGGCGAATACATTAAAGAAATGGATTTTGATAAGTTTGTTTCTCTTGCGACGCCATTCCTTATGGAAAGCAAGGCTTACGGGAAATACGATAGCCAAAAACTTTTAAACTTAGTTAAAGGCAGGGTTCAAATTTTTAGCGAAATACCTTCAAAAATTGATTTCTTAGAAGAGTTTGGCGCATTTGACGTTAACATGTTCGTTAACGAAAAGCAAAAGGCATCTATTGAAGTTGCTAAACAAATTTTACCTGCGATTAAAGGTAAGTTAGAAGCAATCGAAGATTGGCAAAACTCTAATCTCTTTACCGCATTGGTAGAACTTTCACAAAGTTTAGAAATTAAAAAACAAGCAGTTTTATGGATAGCAAGAATTGCTATCACCGCAAAAGAAGCAACTGCAGGTGGCGCAACTGAAATTGCCGAACTTTTAGGTAAAGATGAAACGTTAAATCGTTTGCAATTCTCTATCGATTTGTTAAACAAATAACCTTTTACAGAACCATTCTTTGGTTATGCTAAAAGTATGTTTTTAATGATATTATTAAGAAAAAACCGCAACGTAAGTTGCGGTTTTTGTCTATGATATTTCTTGTTTTTTGGTAGAATTGTTTTCTAAGAAATAGATATATTTTTCAATACCATCTGCTATTTTTTCTGCCATTTTATATACAAGGTTGAGTCTTGTTAAATTATATAGATTGTAATTTTGTAGCGACCTTCCTGCCACCACCCCAACAATGCTTAAATCTCCAACTATTCCAAGTTTTTTATCTACACCAAGTCCAGGAGCAAGACCTTTATCGTTTACCTTTATAAGTCCAACGTCGTCACTTGCACCGATTGCCGCATCTATTGCAATTAAAGTAGAGTTAGGGTGCATTTGTTTAAGATAAGTTTTAACGTATTCCACTTCTTTTGCTGTTATTGGAAAATTCAACGTTCCGTAAATATACGACGATAATTCTTTTTTTCTAAGCATTGTGCCAACAAGAGGACCTAAACTATCCCCTAATACTAAATCACTTCCTATACAAACGAAAATAGGTTTTTTATTATTTAAGTTACATTCTATTAATGCTTGATATATTCCATCTTGTGCATATTCATTAAACGTATTAAAAGTATAACTTTTTGGCATAATCTATCCACCGTGGTTTTTTTATTTGATTATTTCCATATAAAACCTTTTTATTCATAAATGTAAGGATATTATTGAAAAAAGTTTTTTATTGTGTTAAAATAATTTCAAGGATAATATAAAACGTTTTAAACTATGAATTTATTACTATTTTCGTGGGGTGGCGCTATTGTTGATTTTGTTGCGCTATCTCTAATAATTTTAATAACTGTAATGAGCGCTAAACAAGGCTTTATTAAAACCTTTTTGTCGACATTTGGGTGGATAATCAGCCTTGTTTTAGCCGTTTTGCTTTGCGGAGTTGTGGCAAGATTTGTTGAAAGCAAGTTTGGATACATTTCGTCGGTGTCTCGATGGCTCGAAGGGTTAACTGTTAAGATATTTGGCAACGACTTAATGAATACTACCCTATCTGAAGCGACGGAAGGCGGAATGAATGGCAATCTTGCCGACTGGATAGTAAAACTCATTTTATCAGCTAAATCCTCATCGATTTCACAAGACGTTACTATAAATCAAATTATTTGCCCCACTATTGCATATTATATAGTAAGTGTAATCGCCTTAATTGCTTTATTCATTCTTTTTAAGATAGTTTTCTATATTATTGCTGATATATCAAAGTTTAAGCAAAGAACTGTTGCAGGCAAACTAAACGGATTCCTTGGGGGTATGCTTGGTTTCGTTAAAGGTATAATAATTTTAGACTTTATTATAATTATAGTAAACGCAATACCTTTTTCATTCGTGCAATCAATAGCCGTCCAAATTAGCAACTCTTATATTACAAACGCGTTTAGTAAAGTTAACGTTATATCGTTATTGTTTAATTCCCTAACGCATAGCGGTATTCTTGATTATATTGTTGGTTTGTTTTAATAAAAACGCCACAATTGCATATTTTCTCCACAATAAATCTTAAATTATACGTATTATAACAAAAAGAGCATCTATAACGATGCTCTTTTTATGTTTCACGTGAAACATAAAGTTTTTTAACATACGTGTTTGTTTATCAACATCTTATTAACATTTTCCTTAATTATACTCAAAAAATGTTGATAAACACCCCAAAAGCGTGTTTTAAGTGTTTTTCGCCCTAAATTGGCTTATTTTTTATCGAAAATACATCATTAATTCGTAAAAATAATCTATTAAATATATTATTTTCTTTGTCCGATGAATTTCAATGTGTTAAAAACTATTGTTTCACGTGAAACATTTATCCTTTGTCCGATGTTTTTTGTTATTGTTCAACGTGGAACTTTTTCAACGTGTATTTGTCTATCTTGTCAAGTTTTCATAATCGGGAACCCTTTAAAATCGCAAAATGACCAATTTTTTTGCCAGGTAAAAAATTTAGTCATTCTGTCTCAGGGCGTTAAAATGCGATTTTTTAAATGTTTATTTTCTTATTTGTTTGTCATTAGGTTTTTCTAATTCTTATAATAAATCAAAGACTTCCTGGAAATAGACTATTTTTAGAATTGAAAATTTAGACTTGTTTTCGTTTCTTTTTGGCTAAAAGGCTTTATTTAAAATAGTTAAAATGAAAACGCGTATTTAAAAGAAAATTCATTAGTTTTTTATAAATTGTTAGCGCTTATATAGTTTATTAAGCGTTCAATAATACTTGCGCTAAAATAATTTAATTGGCGCAAAAATTTTAATTAAAAATTATATTCTGTTTTTGAAAAAACTTTTGATTTTGCATTGTTTTTTTATATATATTGTAGTATACTATTATAAATAAAAATAAATATAAATCATTAGAGTTTTCAAGGATTTTTTAATGTCCGTGCTGTAAACTATTAATGCTACTATTATTAAGGAGATTGTAATTTGAAAACAAAAAAGTCTAAAACAATATGGATAATAGTTGGGGTTGTTGCTGCCCTTATTATCGCATTATCGCTTGTTAACTGTCTAAACAAGCCAACGTCTATTGAATATTCGGAATTTTATAACGTTGTTTCAGCAACTTCCTATGACGGAACTTTTAACGTCAATGATATTAAAGATTCTGCTCCGTCAATCTACC
Source organism: Clostridia bacterium (assembly GCA_017501885.1). Taxonomy (GTDB): domain Bacteria; phylum Bacillota; class Clostridia; order Christensenellales; family Borkfalkiaceae; genus UBA1259. The sequence goes on from JAFVWA010000157.1 coordinate 19,847, forward strand.
AATTGGTTAAAGAGACATCTATTGACACGCTTAAAGTTAAAAACGTTGTTTTTGATAACTACATCGTAGAATTTCAACTTTTTATGATTAACTCTAAGGGTGTAACTGTTGAAACCTTTGATTTTACCTGTAATTATTCCCGTTCTTCTGACGTTGTAGCTCAGCTCGAAACAATTTTGGCAAGCAAAGGAATAAATTACACGTATACTGATCCTAACGCAGGTTCTATTTGGTCGTCAATTCTTCCTATTCTTGGATACGTTTTAATAGGAATAGTATTCTTCGTTATTTTAATGCAAACTCAAGGCGGAACAAAGGGCGCTATGAATTTTGCAAAAACAAACGCAAGACTAAACCAAAATCTTAAAGTTCGTTTTTCTGACGTGGCAGGCGCTGAAGAAGAAAAAGCCGAGCTTGCCGAAGTTGTTGATTTCCTTAAAAATCCAAGGAAATTCTCTGATATTGGCGCAAGAATACCTAAGGGCGTTTTATTAGTCGGGCCTCCCGGAACAGGTAAAACCTTATTTGCAAAAGCCGTTGCAGGTGAAGCAGGCGTTCCATTCTTTTCCATAAGTGGTTCAGACTTTGTTGAAATGTTCGTAGGTGTGGGCGCTTCAAGAGTTCGTGACCTTTTCGACGTTGCTAAAAAGAGTATGCCTTGTATCGTGTTCATTGACGAAATTGACGCAGTAGGTCGTCAACGTGGAACGGGTATGGGCGGTGGCCACGACGAAAGAGAACAAACGCTTAACCAACTTCTCGTTCAGATGGACGGTTTTGAAACTAACGACGGCATAATCGTTATGGCGGCAACAAACCGTGCGGATATTTTAGACCCAGCACTTTTAAGACCTGGTAGATTCGACCGTCAAATTTACGTTAACACTCCCGACGTTAAGGGTAGAGAGGCTATCTTAAAAGTTCACGCAAGAAACAAACCACTTGCAAAAGACGTTAACTTTAGAACGGTTGCGAGAATGACGAGTGGTTTTTCGGGCGCAGACCTTGAAAACCTTCTTAACGAAGCGGCTATCTTAGCGGCAAGAGCAAATAGAAAATTCATTACAAACAAAGACCTTTACGAAGGTATAAACAAGGTGCTTTTAGGACCACAGAAAAAGAGTAGGCTCGTTACCGAAACGGATAAGAGAATTACCGCTTATCACGAATCGGGGCATGCAATTCTTGCGAGATTATTGCCAAACTGTGATCCCGTTCACGAAGTATCTATTATTCCACGTGGTCAAGCGGCAGGCTATACTATGACAAGACCTGACAACGACGATAACCATATTACTAAGGCTAAACTTTTAGACGATATAGTTATGACTCTCGGTGGTAGAGTTGCCGAAGAACTTATCATAAAAGATATTTCAGCAGGCGCGTCGGGTGATATTCAAGCGGTAAGCAAACGCGCAAGACTTATGGTAACCGAGTGGGGTATGAGCGAAAAAGTTGGTCCTATTTCCTACGGTTCGGATAAAGAATTCTTTATCGGTAGAGATATGCAGTCGCACGTAACTTATAGCGAACAAACGGCTGCGCTCATCGATTCTGAAATCAAAGAAATTGTAGAAAACAGCTTGCAAAAGGCGAGAGACTTATTAAAGAAAAACAAAAATCTTCTCGACAACATGGCAAGACTTTTAGTTGAAAGAGAAACTATCTTTACCGAAGAAGTCGATATGCTTATGCAAGGCAAATCAGTTGAAGAAATTATTGAGTTTATGGACAAAAACGAGCGTTCGTTAAGTGAAAATCCATTCGAACGCGGTAGAAAAAAGGTTGTAATTTCTGACGAACAAGCAAAAGAACTTTTGCAAACCGAACAAGAAAAAACTGAAACCGAAAGTAAAACTCAGACTGAAACTGAACAAGACTCTACTAAATCAACTGAAAACCAAGAAAAAGGCGATTCGCCAAAAGACTAAAACTAACAAATAACACTTACAAAAGAAAAGCAAAGGACGGAGAGTATTATGGGAAAAATTATTGCTTTTTCAAATCAAAAAGGCGGTGTGGGAAAGACCACCACTTGTGTAAACTTATCAGCATATCTCGCAACCAAGGGATACAAAGTTTTAGTTGTTGACCTTGATCCACAGGGTAACGCGACTACGGGACTCGGCTTTGCAAAAAGCGAAGTTAAAAACTCCATTTACAACGTTATGATAGACGACATGCCTATTGAAGACGCCGTTGTTAAAACAATCGTTGACAATATGGATATATTGCCGTCAAGCATTGACCTTGCAGGTGCAGAAGTTGAACTCGTTTATATTAAGGATAGAGAACACGTTCTTAAAAAGGTTTTGGAAAAGGCGAGAAACAGTTATGATTTTATAACGATAGACTGTCCACCGTCTTTGGGGCTTTTAACCATAAACGCGTTGTCCGCCGCCGATACCGTTATTATTCCTATTCAAAGCGAATACTACGCGCTAGAAGGTTTAAGCCAACTTATGAATACTATCAAACTCGTAGTTAAACACCTTAACGAAAAGTTGAAAATAGAAGGCGTTGTTCTTACCATGAGCGATAACCGTGCTATAATTTCTCGTCAAATTTCTTCGGAGATTAGAAAGTTCTTCGGAAAACGCGTTTACGACACGGCTATTCCAAGAAACATTCGCTTAGCCGAAGCACCCAGCCACGGCAAACCCATTATGCTTCACGATACCCGTTGCACGGGCGCAAAAGCATACCTTGCGCTGACTGAGGAATTCTTGGAAAAACAACCCAAAAAATCAAAAAACTAATAGGGAGTGAGTTAAACAAATGAAACCTACCAGAGGCTTAGGAAAAGGTTTGTCCGCCCTTTTTTCCGAAACGGAAGAAGATTACGGCAAAAGTTTAATTTTTGAAGAAGCACCGGAAGAAGCCGGCAAAGGCGTTACCGAAATAGAAGTAAGTTCTATCTTTGCTAACCCAAACCAACCGCGTAAAGTTTTTGAGCCAACGGCATTGCAAGAACTTGCCGATTCTATCTCCAAACACGGCGTGATTATGCCTATCATCGTTAACAAGAGCGGTGATAGATATATGATTATCGCAGGCGAACGTCGTTTCCGCGCAAGTAAACTTGCAGGGCTTGAAAAAGTTCCCGTAATCGTAAAAAATTACAACGAACGTCAAATCAAGGAAATCTCTCTTATTGAAAACTTACAAAGAGAAGACCTTAACCCTATCGAAGCGGCTACCGCTATGCGTTCGCTTATGAACGACTACGGCTTAACCCAAGAAGACTTGGCTGATAGAATTGGTAAATCTCGTCCCGCTATCGCAAACACGTTAAGACTTCTTTCTCTATCTCAAGAAGTTATGAAAATGGTTTCCGACGGTGCGCTTTCCGCAGGCCATGCAAGAAGCCTTGTTTCCGTTCCACACGTAGATCAACTTAAAATTGCAGAAGCAGCCGTTAAGGAAGGGCTTTCCGTTCGCGACGTAGAAAAACGTGTTAAAGATTACTTTGACCCACCAGAAGTTAAGGCTAAAAAGAAAATCAAAATGGAACTTTCTGCCGAACTTAAAGAACTTATAGGTCAAATGCAAAGAACGTTTGGCACTAAGGTTAATGCAATCGGCAACGACAAAAAGGGTAGAATCTATATCGATTACTATACTCGTGATGATTTAGACAGACTCGCCGAAATCATCGAGTTCGTAGAAAAAAATAAGAAATAATCATAAACATAAAAAAGGCGGAGAGTTTCTCCGCTTTTTAGTTAAAGAAGATGCAACTGATAACACATAAACTTCCAAAAGAAATACAAATAAATACACAAAGGCTAACTATAACCGAAATTAAAGAGAGCGATAAAGACCTTTATTATAATCTCTATACCGATAAAGAGTTAAATGCCCTATGGGGATATGATTACACTAACGATTTAGGGCAAAACCCTTCGCCAAAAGACTTTTTTGACTTGCAAAACAAGTTAAAGCAAACGGAAGGGGAGTATGCTTTTGCCGTTAGACTGCAAGGTCAAATGATAGGCGAACTCGTTTTGTATAACCCTACTGAAAACAGCGTAGAAATTGGTTTTAGATTTTTTAGAGAGTTTCATGGCAAAGGCTATGCCGTAGAGAGTGCAACCGCGCTTATGGATTATGCAAAAAAAGAAATAGGCGTAAAAATTTTTAAGGGCAGATGTTTTAAGCAAAACGCGCAAAGCAAAGCATTGTTTTTAAGGCTTGGATTTAGTCAAATTTCCCAAAACGATACCCATTACTTTTTTGAGTTGAAAGTTTAACTTATAAAAGCCTCCACCTAAGGGGGGGGGGAGATGTCTTGGTGGTAGCCCAGACGGAGGGATAGAGAAAAATAAAAACACACAAAATTGTGTGTTTTTTCTTTTTAACCTGACAAGCGTGTGTCATTATAAAGGTTTAAACTTGTGGTAAAGTTAGAAAATGACAGGGGGAATACTAATGAATAAGTATAGGAAAAGCAAGTTGGAAAACGAGGGTTTAACTAAACATAAGAAAACTTTGTCGGGGTTAGCGAGCATAGTTTTAACAATACTTTTAACACCCATCGTAGTAATGTTTAAATTAACGAATAAGTATTATTAAGGAGAAAAATTATGTATATGCCACCATTTGAAAAATTGCAAACGAAAAATAAAGACGATATTCTAAAAGAGATTAACTCCACCAAGCGAAAAATGGCTTGCCTAAAAATAAAAATGGAGCACCCTTTTTATAAAGAGCAAGAACGTTTTTGCCCGTCAGACTTGACTATCTTTAAGTGCGATAGAGATTATCTAAATCGAGCAATTTTAGAGTATATCAGTTTAGGCGGAGAGTATAAACAAGGCGCGCTTGAAAAACGCGATAGCGAGTTTAACGAAAAGATAAACAAAATCACTAAAATTACATTAACAAAAGGCGGATTTTTTTCACCAAGAGAAAAGATAGTTGTAAATTTATCTTGCGATAAACCAAGATATTTCCGTGGGCTTATATATGAACTTTTTGAAAAAGAGCTTGATTATACCAAGCAAGAGTTTTTAAGCCAATTAGAAAGGTTGCATATAGGCGAGTGGCGAAAAAGTTACTACCCTAATAGGTTTGGCGTAAGCGTTTTAGACGGCGAAGAATGGGTGCTTAACATAGAGTATTCAGACGGCAAAAAAGCAAAATATGGTGGGCAAAACGCCTATCCATATAATTATGAAGAACTGTTAGAATTGTTAGGCTAATTGTAAAATACACTCCACTCATTTCACCCAAGCGGTATGACAAGGGGTGGGCGGTTTTTCGTTGTTTTGTCATTCTGAGACGGACTTGCATTGACGGGCGTTCTAAGAATCTAATTAAATTTAGGTCCTTAGAAAGACCGTTGTTTTTGCCCATCTCAGGACGACAAGGACTAATTGTATAAAGATTTTTCAACAAAAAACGGCATCGAAATCGATGCCGTTTTTTTAGCTTTTATCTTGTAAAAAATATTAAAATTCTCGACCAACTAATTCGTCTAAAGAAATACCGAACAAATCAGCGAGTTTAACGCAAAAATCAATGCTTGGCAAAACTTTGCCACTTTCCCACCTGCTTACGTTTTGGTGTGATGTGTTAATTTTGTTTGCCACCATTGATTGGCTTAAACCTAATTTTTCTCTTTGTTCTTTAATTGCTTCGCCATAATTTAGCGTTAAATTGTTTTCCATACTTAAAATATAGCACTTTTTTGTGCAAATTACTTGACTTGCACATATTTGTGCTATATAATAAAAACAGAAAAACCCTTGTTGTTGTCACACGAAATAATAGTAAATCAAAACGGCATCGAAATCGATGCCGTTTTGATTTATAAAATGTTATTTGCTTAAAAATTATTATTTCAACTTAATAACTTCTTGGCCGCCCATGAATGGTCTTAATACTTCGGGAACGGTTATTGAGCCGTCTGCATTTTGATATTGTTCGATGAGTGCAGGAAATACTCGGCTTGTTGCTAGTCCACTACCGTTAAGGGTATGCAAGAATGCAGGCTTACCAGTTTTACTGTCACGGAACTTGGTGTTGTTTCTTCTTGCTTGATAATCGTTTGCGTTAGAAACTGAAGAAACTTCCTTGTAAATTCCCATAGAAGGAATCCAAACTTCGATATCGTAAGTTCTTGCCATAGATGCAGAGCAGTCGCCTGCTGCAAGTTTAGATAATCTAAAGTGTAAGCCTAATTTTTCCATGAGTGAGCAAGCTTTGTTAACGAGTTCTTCAAACGCTTCTTTGCTGTGGTCGGGGTGTGCGTATTCAACCATTTCAACTTTGTTGAATTGGTGTCCTCTAATCATACCGCGTTCTTCTGCACGATAAGAGCCTGCTTCTTTACGATAGCAAGGGGTGTAAGCAAAGAACTTCATTGGAAGTTTTGCTTCGTCTACGATTTCACCTGCGTAAAGGTTAACAAGTGCCGTTTCTGCAGTAGGAAGCATAAAGCGGTTTTTCTTTCTGTCTTCGTCGCAGTCAAGCCAATAAACTTCGTCAGAGAATTTTGGGAATTGACCTGCGCCAAAACCACAGTTGTATCCTAATTGGTGTGGGGGAAGAATAAATTCAAAGCCGTCCTTTAAGTGTTCGCTAATAAAGAAGTTAAGAAGCGCCCATTCAAGTCTTGCACCGTCCCCACGGTAAAGCCAATATCCACCGCCCGAAAGTTTTGTGCCTCTTTCGTAGTCGATTATGCCAAGTTTGGTGCAAAGGTCAACGTGGTTTTGAAGAGGGAAGTCAAATTCAGGCTTGCTTCCAACAACTTTAACAACTTCGTTCGCTTCCTTTTCGCCTGCAACAAGGTCTTCGTCTGGAATATTTGGAATTACTGCAAGAGCATTAAAAACTTGTTCTTCCAATTCTTTTGCCAAAGCGTCGCATTCAGCGATTTTGTCGCCAAGAGTTCTCATTTCAGCAAAGATATGTTCAACGGGTTCGCCTGCCTTTTTAAGAGCGGGGATTTGAGCTGAAACTTTGTTTCTTTGTGCCTTGTATTGTTCAACTTCGCCGATAACTTTTTTTCTTTTATCGTCTATTGCGATAATGCTATCAAAATCAGCGGTATAGCCTTTTCTTGCTAAAAGTTCGGTTACTTTTTCTTTGTTTTCTCTGATAAGTTTTAAATCTAACATTGAAACTTGCTCCAAAAGTGGTTTATAAAATTATAGTAATATTAAAGCACAAAATCATTATAAAATCAATAAAAAACGGCTTAAATTAAATTTTTTTCTTTTATTATGCTTTTAAGTGAAAAAAATTAACACAAACTTTAACAAAAACGCCTAAAAACATTGCAAATATTAGCCCTTTGGTGTAAAATATAAACATAAAATGGTTTATAAACTTCGCACGGCGTCGCATAATTAACCAATTAGTTTTATCAATTGCAAAATAAGGAGTAATTTTATGAATAACAGATTAAAGTTGCTTAAAGAATTTATTGACAAAAAAGGTAAGATTACCTTAAAAGAATTAGAAAAGGAATTTCCCGAAGTTTCTTCCATGACTCTCCGCAGAGATTTACAACGCATGGAAGAAAACAACGACGTTATTCGTATCCCCGGCGGTGCTGTTTCAGTTGACAGTTTTTTAAGGGAAAAGGAAGCGGAATTTTCCAACCGTATCAACTACAAGGCTGTGGAAAAGGTAGAGATTGCAGACAAGGCGGCAGGACTCGTTGAGCCCAACAGTTGCGTATTTATTGACGGCGGTTCTACTACCACCTATTTTGCAAGGGCGCTCCCTGACGACAACTACTACGTTTTAACCAATTCGGTTACCATTGCTGAAACCATACTTAACAAAGTAAAACCTACCGTTACGTTGCTCGGTGGAGACTTAAAGAAAAATAACTTTATCACGGTAGGCAAAACGTGTAGAGATTTTATTGCAGGCATAAATATTCAGACGGCGGTTATGACGGCTACGGGCTTTGTTAAAGATAGCGGTAGTTTTACTTGTGGAAGCCAGTCGGAAGCCGAAGTTAAGCGCGCCGTTATTGAAAAGGCGGACCTTGTTATAATGCTTCTCGATAGTTCCAAAGTAAACAAGAAAACCCCATACACTTTCGCCACGCTTTTAGACGTTGACTACATGGTCGTTGACGCAGAATTCCCAGAAGACCTTAAAAACAGCATGATTTCTATGGGAATGAAAGTTTATTAATCGTTTTTGCTTGCCAAACTTAAAGGGCAAGTGGTAAAATTATATAACCAAATCAAGGATAAATTATTATGTTCAAAAGATTGCGCGCGGACATTCGCGCCGCTAAAAAATACGATCCTGCTGCAAGAAGCAAGTTTGAAATTTGGCTTACCTACTCGGGCGTGCATGCTCTTTCTTGGCACAGATTCGCTTACTTTTTACATAAAATACATTTGCGCCTTTTGGCAAGAATGGTCAGTCAAATGTGCAAATTTTTCACAGGAATAGAAATTCACCCTGCCGCAAAGATAGCGGGCGGTGTGTTTATCGACCACGGCGCAGGCGTAGTAATTGGCGAAACGGCTGAGATAGAAGAAGACGTTGTTATTTACCAAGGTGCAACGCTCGGTGGAACGGGTAAAGAAAAGGGCAAGCGTCACCCCACCATTAAACGCGGTGCGGTTATCAGCGCAGGTGCAAAAGTTCTCGGAGGGTTTACCGTTGGCGAATACGCTAAGATAGGTGCAGGCGCGGTAGTTTTAAAAGAAGTTCCGCCATACGCAACGGTGGTTGGCGTTCCGGGTATGGTCGTTCGTATCAACGGCGAAAAGCCTACTGAAAACGACTTACAACAAGAAAAGAGAGACCCTATTATCGAAGAAATTTGTAGACTTCGTGAAAAGGTGTTTACTTTGGAAGAAAAGCTTAACGAGATAGAAAACAAAACGGAAGGGCAGTAATATGAAAATTTATAACACGCTAACAGGCAAAAAGCAAGAGTTCGTTCCACTAAACGGTAACGACGTTACTATGTATGCCTGCGGTATAACCGTTTCGGGCGAAGCACACATAGGGCATGCTTATCAAGCGCTCATTTACGATATAATTAGAAAGTATTTAGAAAAGTGCGGTTACAACGTAACCTATGCAAGAAACTACACGGACGTTGACGATAAGATTATTGCAAAGTCTAACGAAACGGGTATTCCTGCTGATAGATACGCGCTTATGATGATTAAAAACATCGACAAGCAAATGGCTCGCCTTAAAGTTGACGATCCTAACGTTTGGATTAAGGCAACCGAGTGCATGGACGATATCATTGACTTTACTCAAAAACTTATCGACAAAGGTCATGCGTATCCCACCGAAAAGGGCGACGTGTATTTCTCGGTTGACTCGTTCCCGTCATACGGCAGACTTTCTCACAGAAATTTAGAAGACGCTATGAACGGCGTTCGCGTTGACAATGACGAGAGCAAACAAAACCCACTCGACTTCGCGCTTTGGAAATCAGCAAAACCGGGTGAACCAAGTTGGACTTCACCTTGGGGCGAAGGTAGACCGGGCTGGCATATTGAATGTTCTACCATGAATAGAAAAACCTTTGGCGACCAAATCGACATTCACGGTGGCGGTAGAGATTTAATCTTCCCACACCACGAAAACGAAATAGCGCAGACCGAAGCGCTTACGGGCAAGCCGTTCGTTAACTATTGGATTCACAACGGACTTATCAAGGTTAACGGTCAAAAAATGAGCAAGTCTTTGGGCAACAGCTTGTTCCTAAAAGACCTTATGGATAAATATTCCCCAGAAACAGTTAAGTTTGCACTTCTTCAAACTAACTACAGGGGGGACATAAACGTTACCGACAACCTTTTCCCCGATGCTGAAAAGCACTTGGTTGATTTTTATAAGGTGTTTAAGTTGGCGGCGGATAAGGGCGCTAAACTCGAAGGTGAGTTTAAGCAAATAGACGACGAGTTTAACTCTGCTATGAGCGACGACTTCAATACCGCGCTTGCTATCAGTAATCTTTACGGATATTTCAAAACGGTTAAAGCCAAAGTGGCTAACGGCGAACTTACCGAGGCAGGCGCAATGCTTAACCAAATTAAAAATACTTACGCGCTTTTAGGGTTTTTTCAAGAAGACGTTGAAAAGTTTATAAAGGCTTACGCTAAGGAAGAAAAAGTTGACGCGCCTAAGGAAGTTGTTGACGTTGCAAACCAAAGACTTTTGGCAAGACAAAACAAGGACTGGGCAGAATCAGATAGACTTCGCGATATCATCAACGGCATGGGTTATGATATTAAAGACGCTAAAGACGGATATACGTTATCTAAAAGGGACTAATTATGATTACTTCTAAAGAATTAAGAGAAAAATGGATTAAATTTTACGAAAGCAAAGGTCACGTTAATATCGGCGCTGTTTCGCTTATCGGCGACGGCACTACGGGTGTTATGTTCAACGTTGCAGGCATGCAACCTTTAATGCCATATCTTCTTGGCAAAAAGCACCCGGCAGGCACAAGACTTTGCAACGTTCAAGGCTGTGTTAGAACTGTAGACATTGAATCAGTTGGCGATGCTACGCACTTTACCTTCTTTGAAATGATGGGTAACTGGTCGCTCGGCGATTACTTTAAGAAAGAAAAAACCGCGTGGTCTTTTGAACTTTTAACCCAAGTTTTCGGCTTTGATAAAGACAAGATTTGTTCAACCGTTTTTGAAGGCAACGAATCTGTTCCAAGAGATGACGAAACGGCTGAACTTTTGAAAGGTTTAGGTATTAAACCTGAAAACATTTTCTATCTTGACAAGTCTAACAACTGGTGGGAATTAGAAGGCACCGAAGGCACGCCTTGCGGACCTGATAACGAATGGTTCTATCCTCGCCACGACAACCCTTGCTGTGATACTTGCGACGTTAACTGTGACTGTGGTCGTTACGTTGAAATTGGTAACGACGTTTACATGCAGTATAAAAAACTCGCAGGCGGAAAGTATGAAGAATTATCAAGCAAAAACGTTGACACGGGTTTTGGTCTTGATAGACTTTTGTTATTCCTTAACGGACTTACCGACGGTTATAAAACCGACCTTTTCGACGGTGCAATTAAGTATTTAGAAGGGGTTTCCGGCAAGAGTTACGATAACGATAAAAACGCACAAAAAGCAATGCGTATTATCGCAGACCATACGAGAACTTCGGTTATGCTTATCGGCGACAAGAACGGAATTGTTCCATCAAACACAGGTGCAGGCTATATTTTAAGAAGACTTCTTCGTAGAGCAATTAGATATTGCAGAAATTTGGAAATTTCTTCAGAACATATTTGCGGTGTTGCTAAAATCTTTATCGAAAAGGTCTATGACGAAGCATATCCGTTGCTCGTTGAAAAAGAAGGATATATCTTAGACGAAATTACCAAGGAATGCGAAAAATTTGAAAAGACGCTCGCTTCTGGTATTAAAGAATTTGATAAGTGCATAACGGGTATGGAAAGAAAGAACGCGTTTATGAAAGAAAAAGACGCGTCTTACGTTCCCGAAACGGAAATCTCAGGCAAGCAAGCGTTTAGATTATACGATACTTTCGGTTTCCCATTAGAACTTACCGTAGAACTTGCTAACGAGCGCGGGCTTACCGTTGACGAGAACGGCTTTAACGAAGCCTTCCGTCACCACCAAGAAATTTCTAAGGCGCAAGCGGCTGCCGCTAAGGGTGGTCTTGCTGAACAAAATGAAATGACTACTAAGTATCACACCGCAACACACATCATGCTTGCAGGTCTTCGTAAAATGTTTGGCGATAAAACCGAACAAAAAGGCTCTAACATTACCGCAGAGCGCATGCGTTTTGACTTTAACTGCGACCATAAAATGACCGAAGAAGAACTTGCTGAGTTAGAAAAGTTCGTAAACGAAGTTATTGCTAAAAAGTTAGACGTAGTTAAAAAGGAATATGCTTATAAGGACGCTGTTTCTATGGGAGCATACGGTGTGTTTAACGCAGATAGCGACGACCAAGTTGTTAGCGTTTACCACATAGGCGACGTTGATATGCAAATTTGCGGTGGTCCACACGTTGCTAACACAGGGGAACTTGGTACTTTCAAAATCAAGAAAGAAGAAAGTTCATCAGCAGGTGTTAGAAGAATTAAAGCAGTTTTGCAAAATTAGAAAAACCTAAAATAACTTAGCGTTTTAATTTGACAAAATAAATTTAATGTATTATTATAGTAAAGCAATTTATTGTAATAATACTAATGCGCCGTTAGCTCAGCTGGATAGAGCGTTGGTCTACGGACCCAAAGGTCAAAACTGAATATTTCCCCCGATTTCGGGGTTATGCACCCTTAGCTCAATTGGATAGAGCGTTGGTCTACGGAACCAAAGGTTAGGAGTTCGAGCCTCTTAGGGTGCGC
>JAFVWA010000158.1 GCA_017501885.1 Clostridia bacterium
AAAGAAACTTTCGGGAGTTTGAAGTGTCAAATCTTCCTTATCTTCAATAACGCCACCGATATAATACGGCAAACCACAATTTGCGTATGAAATATAACCTGAACGCTCAAAAATAATAATTTCTGCGTGTTCGTTGAGTCTTCTTATTCTTGCTGCGGCAGTTGCACCACCTGCAACCCCACCAACTATTACAATTTTCATTTTACCCTCCGATAAAGGCGTTTTAATTTATTTTAGTTGTGATGGCAACTTCCCTTTCCACAACCGTGTTCGCCACAAGTGTGTGCACCGTCACCGTGTTCATGGTCGTGGTGAGAACATCTAACGTTGGGATTAAATTCTAGTTCGTTTTTCAAAAATGCTTCTACTGCACTATCACAATCGCCACTAACACCACCGAATAATTTAATACCGAGTTCGTTAAGCGCACTTATAGCGCCACCGCCTATTCCACCACAAATAAGAACGTCAACGTTGTTTTCTTTTAAGAAACTTGATAATGCGCCGTGACCTTGTCCATTAGTGCTAATAACGGTTTTAGAAATTATTTTATCGTTTTCAATATCGTAAATCTTAAACTGTTCGGTATGCCCGAAATGTTGAAAAATCTGTTCATTGTCATAAGTTACTGCAATTTTCATAATAGAGTCTCCTTAATTTTTTAATAATTATATTATACCCCTTTTTACCATTTTTTTCAAATGTTTTTTGTATTACCTTCAAAAACAAAAATCTTTACTTTTAAAAGCCGATTTTAGCCAAAAAGTAAAGATTTATTCTTTATTCCTTGTATAAAACTAATATATAAAAAACGTCATTAAATAGTTGACATTTTTAAAATAATTGCATATAATATTATCATAAATCGTGTTTGAACTTAATTTTTGTGAGTATATTTTTAATGCAACGGTTATCTAGCCGTTGCATTTTACTTTATATCAACCAATTTGATTCAGGTTTCATTAACAACCTTGCTTTTTCATATGCCATTGATTTAGTAAAAATAGTATTTGCTCTATATTGATTAGTTGAAGTAAGTTCAACAGCTAGAGCCATTGTTTCTTTTTTATTGTCTGATACAGGAATTTCTATTGGCATTAAATACATTATTTGATTATTATAGAACTGAGGGACAACAAGTCTCATATTTCTTTTAATTTTTTTCTTTGTTTCTTCAACAACACCAATTAACAACGTTTTTACTACAGATTTATCTAAAGGAATTACTTCTTTAATTCGTTCCCAATTATCATCTAAAATGTGGTCTGTACTCACAACAATTTGTATGTCAGGCTTAAAATATAATTCTTCATAATTGTTAGTATAAGTTGCTAATTCTGGGACTTTGCTAAATATATTTAAGAAGTTTCGTTCTGTAATATCTCTAAAACTTTGCAAACGCCAAAGAAGCAGTGAATCTTCTTTATTATTTTTCTCAAATATCGCAACAACGTCGTTACCATTAGGAGTTAACAAACCTGTATTAAAACAAGAATAATTTTCATCATCAGTTTTAATAATTTTATTTTGCTTATAACATTGTTTAAATGTACCAGCAACATACTTATACAAAACACCAACAGATGATTCTTCATTACTCCAGTTTTCTGGCTCTACTATTTTTGCCAAATATTCTAGCATATTGTTATAACCATCCTTTGTTCCACAAAAAGCATAATCAAACAAACCAAGTTCTTCCATATTTTTCTCCTATGTTTAATTTTCTTTATTATAGCAAAAAAAGTATCAAATATCAAGCATAATGAAATATTCCTCTTAAAAACAAATATCTTTACTTTTAAAAGCTGATTTTAGTCAAAAAGTAAAGATTTACCAAAAAAGTTTTATTTAAAATCTTGGGAAAAAGTTTGTAAAATTAGGAATTTCATTTTATAAAAAATGTTTAAAAACAATAAAAAACACCCGAATACGAGCGTTTTCGGGTGAAAAATATCTAACTCAATGGGACGATGAGGCAGAAAATAGTGAAAAAACTAAAGTTTTTGAGGCTCTTTTAGTATGACCGAAACCCCTAGGGGGATTTTGGGAAAAGAGGTTTTAAAGTTTTTAAGAAAAAAGGCAAGATTTATCTTTGTTTTTCTAATGTTTTATTGTGTTAAATTTTTTAATAATTTGTTTGGGAAAAACCCCTGTAATCAGCCTTAAAATCCCTTAAGTTTGTTTTTTATTTTGCAATACTTTTTTTATTACATAAAACTGCAAGCTTTTTGGCAAAATAGAAAGCAAAATTAAAAGCTTGTTTCTATTTATAGAATAAGCAAATTTGGGACTTTTCTTTTCAATAATTTTAGCTACTTTAAATGCTATTTTAGTTGGAGAAATATTTTTTGCTTCTACTCTATTTACTATTGAACGGAATCGCTCCGCATTACATTTATATAAACAAGATCTTTCACAAAAATCATCTAGGGCTTGAGTAGAAACCCCAAGCATTTGTGTTGAAACAGCCCCTGCCCTTAAAACGCTAACGTGTATTCCAAGGAGCTGCATTTCCATACGCAAGGAAAAGGCATAATTATCTAATGCACTTTTTGTAATGGCATATATACCAGTAAATGGCAATGGGTTTAAAGGAGCAAGTTCACTTGTTGTTATAATAATTCTACTTCCTTTTTTAAGTAATGGGAAAAATATTTTGTTTACATATATTGCCCCAAATAAATTTACGTCAAAAATTTGTTTTAACTCCCGTTCATTCATTTCAAGCAACGAATCAAGCTTATACATACCAGCAAAATGAATAATTGCAAAAATGGATTCCGTTATAGAATTTACCTTTTCAAAGGCAGATTTGATGCTTTCAATATTGGTTAAATCCACTTCTATTGGTAAAACATTTTCTTTTGCACTACCAATATTTTTATCCAAAGAAAAACATAATAACCCTGTTTTACAAGACAATCCACTGTATTTTGCCCCATACCTCCGTATGCACCAGTAACCACAACGTATTTCATTACACACCTTAAAATCTAATTTCTAATCTTCCGCCAATCGGGAAAAATACTTTATTAAGCCCCTTTTTTAAATTATATTTTTTTATTTCTTGCCCCATGATATCATAAATAATTGTTTTAGATTTTTTACTAATATCCAAATACACCTCGTTCTCACAGCCCGCATTAAGCAAATCAACGTTTTTATCGAAATTATCATATGAATACGAATCATGTAAAACAACTATTCGCTTGTTATCATTTTCTGAAGATATAACAGGATAATTTTCTTCTAAATTATTTGCAACGAATTTTCCGTGTAAAATAATATCTTTATTTTTCTCCCAATATTGAAGGTGGTTTTTAATAAGTGTAAGATGTTCTTTAGGTGATTGAGTTAATAAAACTGATATTTGAGGAACAGAGAAAAAAACATTTAACAGTTGTCTTTTAATATTTTCAAGTGATTCGTGCTTTGACCAATAAAGCATATCTGAATGAACTGCAAGATTGTATTCGGGAAGTCTTAAATCAGTAACTGCAATTCTATTGGTAAGTGAATCAAACGCACAATCAGCAACCCTTAACATGTTGCAAAAGCTAACAATTGCTGGTCCAACGTAGGCTTGTCTAAATTCAATCAACAATTCAGGCTTAACAGACTTAAGAGCGTCAACTATTTCGGTCAGTAGCTTTTCTACCGCCATTTCAACCGTTTGACAATCCATATCGCTATTAAACGCAGGACTTTCCAAAGTGAGCTTAAACTCGTCTATAAAATCCAATTTAAGCCCGTCAAGGTCGTATTCCTGCATAAAGTTTTTAAACACTCCAACTATGTAGCTTCTAACTTCAGAATATCTTGGGTCAAGTATACCTGCCCTATAAAATTCTGAATTCCAAAGCATTTTATCTTTCAACTTTATATATTCTTTGGTATTATATCCAACAAAAGGAACAGGAAACCAAACGGCAATTTTCATTCCTAACTCGTGAACCTTATTAACAAACTCTTTGAAGTTTGCAAACTTTTCTTTAGAAACCTCCCAAAGTCCACAGTCAAAATAATCCCCTGTTCCATTTCCATCATATTGCCAACCGTCATCAATAATTACTGTTTTGAAGCCTAAATTTCTAGCAATTTCAAGCTCCCTTTCTAAAAGCTTACCATTAGGATGCTGATGAAAATTATACCAAGTAGAATATAAAGGATATTCTGCAAATTCATTATTAAAAACTTGTCTTTTATAAAAACTCTTCCACCATTCGGTTACGTCTTTTATGCTTTGATAATATGGAATTTTTCTTGTATCAATACGCAAAATGACAGAATAATCTTTTATTAGAGCCTCGTTTTTATCAAAAAGAGTTAATTGCATACAAACGTTATCTTCATCTGTAAAATCGTCAATAAAAAAAGCTAAATTATGAGAGTTATTTGCATCTGATAATGCAAAAGTTTGAAAATTCTCCTCTTTGTCGCATACAGACAAAATAGGCGCACCGCGATAAAAACTTGAAGTATCATTATTCTTGGAAAACCATTGCCTTGCTGCACGATCTCTGCCTTTTGTCGGAATCCAAACGGATAATACACCACGCATTGGCTCATACCAACGAATTACAATGTCCTTAACTATGGTTTCCTTATCATATTTTAACGATATCTCGTAATTAAAAACGCCATCATTTTCATTTAAAAAGTTGATATTTAAGTTAGTATTTTCTTCTACTCTAAACAGCCTATTATTCACGATTAAATCCTTCATAAAACCCTCCGAATCGCTTGAACAAATTCTATTATAAAAGATTATTAATGTCAATACCAAACGAAAAAAAACCGACATAATTGTCGGTTTTTCTCTATCTTTTTATATAACTTCAATTCCACACAAATAGCAGAAATCTTTTATAAGTTGAGCATTGTTGCCATAAGAAATTATGTAATGTTGCCCCATTACGTTTTGAGCAAATTTTTCGGTATCTTCAAGCAATACTTTTAGACTTGGCAATTGAGGTGCGGGTTTATCCCAACCACATTCTTCCCAGCTTTCAGGTGTAACACCTTCGCCGTTTACCATGTGCATATAATATTTACCATTTGTGCAAGTAAGTCTACACATCACTAACTCACCAGTCTTAACCTTAGAAACGTTAAGAAGGCTTTGAGTTAATTCGCCAAACGTCGCTGGTAAAATAGTTGTTTTCCCATCAACAACTTCACTTGGAACGTAGTCTGGAACACCAGCCAAAACACCGTCTTCAAAGTATTCGTAAAACTCTAAATAAGCACCTATTTGACCTGTGAGTTTGTTAACGATAACTTGAGTAACGTTACCTAAACAGTCGTTTTCAGGAATTGTAGGGATTCCATCTTCAGCAAGCAAAGTAAATATTGGTGCTGGTGGGAAACCAAGGAGTTTTTTCATTCCGTCAACGTCTTTTAATGAAATTGCATCATACTTTCTTTCGTCACAAATTTGTTTAATCGCAAGATAGTATCTAATGGCATCTTCAACACCCTTTTGGTCGGGAAGTTTAAGGAATTCCCACTTTGTAACTCTTGTGTTAGCAACCCTGTCTATCTCGTCATAGTCTATCTTCTCTGCACGTTGAACAACTTCTAACATTTCGAAACATTCTATTTCTGCCCCGATTTCTCTTTTTAAAGAAACGCCATCGAACATAGTGCCGTAAAGTTGCATGTCCCTATATCCCATTTGACCGATTCTTGCAGTTCTCAAAGCAGAATAAGCGCTACAAACCTTGCAAAAGTTTAATACTTGATCGACTTTAGAAGGCTTACCAACAACGTCATAGATATACTTAAATTTAATATTCATATCCGTCATTGCTTTTCTAAGCGCACTCGTGCCAGCTTGGTCAGCCGTCGTAACCAAACGACCTTCTTCATACCAACCGCAAAGCCCCCACAAAACCATGGGGATATGTCTAAATTTATCTATTACTTTTATAACCGCATGGGAAGGTATCCATCCTGCAACACAAACGACTAAAACGTCCATATCCTTTCCAATAAAAAAAGAGATGGCATCGTTTATATCATTTTCCATATAATCGTCTCTGATAGGAAAACGAGAAATAATCTCTACGTCTTCTCTTTTAAGACTATCACAAGCCTTTTTGCATTTATTCTGCAAAACTTCTATCGGGGTATTAACTTCTCCAAACCCAGCAAAACCTATTTTAATCAACGTTTTATCCCCCATTATATATCTTTTCTGTTATGCAACAAATTATCAAACGAAATAAATCTATTATATACAGCATCACCTAATGACTTATCGTTTTTTGGTGTAATTTGTGAAAGTGGCTTAACCAATTCCTTAACTGCTGAATCAATGCTACAATATGTTCCCTTGCCAACACCAGCCAAAATTGCAGTTCCTAAGCAACCAATTTCTTTGTTCTGCAACGTTGTAATCTTTTTATTGGTTATGTCAGCCTTAATTTGACACCACAACGGACTTTTAGCACCACCACCGATGGAGATTATATTTTCGACAGGAATATTGATATATTCAAGATATTGCCTCAAAAGACAAGCAACACCTTCCATGATAGCTCTCGCGAAATGTCCTCTGCCATGCTTTAAATCAATACCGTAAACACCCCCCTTTAAGTCGGGATCATTTACAGGCATGACGCTTCCGCACATGTTTGGAGAAATAACCAAGCCTTCCGAACCAAAAGGAACTTCGTTTGCAAGTTTATTTATTTCATCGTATCCACAATCAAAGAAGAAATTCTTTTTACACCATTCCATAACCATTCCGGCCGTTGGCGCCCACATCAAAAGGCAGTATCTACCCTTTGATACGTAGTGCGCAGGAACTTTGATTCCATCGTAGTAAGGTGGAAGTGTCTTTGACAATGCACAAACAGCAAGTGCTGTTCCCGTCATTTCACTAACCATTCCTTCTTCAATAATACCAGCACCTATAAAACCAGAAATTTGGTCAAGTGCGCCTGTTGACACGGTTGCACCCTTATATTCGCCAACACACTCTCCGCTCTCATGAAGAACGGGTAGTTTGCTTTCGTCAATACCTATAAAATCGAGCATATCTTTCCAATACTCACCGCTTACAACATCAAGGTAAAGAGTTGAGGAATAAAGCGAACGTTCGCACACGAACTTTCCAGTTATTCTATAAAGAAGATAGTCTTCTAAAAGAACGATTTTATCTACTTTTTCAAACAGTTCTGGCTTGTTTTTCTTAAGCCATAAAATCTTTGGTGCAGGATATCCCGCTGGAGATTCCGTTTGACCAGTAGTTTCGTAAATCTTTCTTAATCCAAAACGTTCTTCAATTTCTTTTGCTTCTTTATCTGCTCTATTGTCAAGCCAAACGATAGCGTTCATAAGTGGCTTGCCGTTTTTATCTAAGAAAATGATAGTTTCACCTTGTGTATCTATCGCAAAACAATCGAACTTATATTTAGATGCAAGTTCGTTATACGCTTCTTCAAACAATCTAAAATACTCTTCCGCAGGAAATTCAACGTAATCACCTTCAGTAATAAGCGTATATGCTTTTTGTGAACATGCTACTTCATTTCCATTTTCATCAAACACGCAACCTTTCAAAGACGTCGTGCCGATATCAATTCCCATACTATATTTCATATATTTCTCCAAGATTAAAACATCTTATTTATTTCTTCAAGTGTTGTTCTAACTAACAAGTCTCCGCCTTCGTGCCCTGCCCAACCGCTGGAAACGTATGCCGAATAATGGCTTCCTTCTTCTGCTTTTTCTGTTGGCAAATAACCATTAACGCCACAAGCAAGTTGAATTAGGAAAGTTTGTTTTGCCTTACTTCTCGCTCTTATTTGGTTACCATAATCTAAGAATAATTCAAAGGGGTTTGTTGCAAAGGCAACGTCGCCAAATCTAACGAAATGCACTTCTATATCGAATAAATCTTTCGTTTGCTGTTCTTCATATCTAACTATATTGCCTGCATGAATATGAAGTCTTGCATTATCTTCAAAACTAATCTTTTTTCCACGATTTTTATCAATAAAGTCTTGGATAGCTTTTACGGAATTATTATACTCAGTCTTATTAACTCTTCTTAAAGGTAATGAAAGATTTATTGTTTTATGCTCTAAAACTGATTGGTTAATTTTATTTTCATCAAGTTCTTCAAAAACAGAAATAATTTCGTTGCTTATACGCTTTCCAACGACTTTTAAACCACTCACGTCATACATAGATGGATCTTGTCTTCTTTCTATATAGTTTTCTCTCTTAACGTTTGGATCGTCGATAGGCGTTTCAGGGTTAACCCAACGAATCATATCTCTTGGACATTGATCCCCAGCTGCAGAAATTAAACCGAGAACGAAAATCTTTTTTCCAAAATGCTTTTCAAGATTTTCTTTTACCTTTCCCCAATAGTCTGAAGATATAAAGCTTCTTTGCTCAACAACTTGCGCAGGACAAGCAATGTTTGCGATAACCCCGTTTAAGTTTTTATTATTATCAAAAGTGTAAATAAGTTCAATACCTGAATCATTTCCTGCTTCAAGTTCTGTAAAGTTTGCGCTGTTTGTATCGCCCCACATAGCAGCAGAACCGTCGTCGTAACAAACACGTCTACAATGACCAACAACTGCTCTACCAAAAGCGTTTTGATAATAACCTTCACTTCTATTATTCCAAGCTTCTATTATTGCTTGAGAAATCTTATCAACAAGAAAGTCAAGAGAATCTTTAGGTGACAAACATTTTTCGTTAGAAACAAGTGGAACGTATTGCATATCTTCAGGAATAATTTCTTGCAAATATGCAAGAGAGCTCTTTTTAACAGGCTTACCCTCTTCTTTCCTTGAATAAACGTAAGAAGTATGCGTATGAATTGCGCTAATAATTATTTTATCAGGAGATAAGTCAATTTCCTTACATACTTTTTCTTTAACCAATTTGTTAAGGTTTTCGCCAACACTAACAAGGTCGCAAGAACAAATAATCATTTGCTCTTTTCCACACTCCACTGCAAAAGCCGTGGCTGTAATAGGACTTTCTACTTCGTCAGTAATTCTTTCATAGAATTGTCCAGCTAAACTAATTTTAGTTCCTTTCTCTGGCGAAAAATCAACTTCGCTCCAACCAATTTTAATTTTATCCATTTTGTTTCTCCTCAAAAAATTTTCTTTTAGATGCCCAAATAGCACCGATTATTGACAAAACAAGTGACACTACACCAATAATAGTTATAAATATAAAAAACGCTCCCCAGCCCCAACTTTCCATTATAATAGCGGATATAAATGGAACTATTGCGGCACTGATGCAAGCTAACGCGTTAAGAATTAGTGAGCTCTTTCCCGTCTCGATTATCCCACGCATTTTTAACGGCAAGAAAGCAAGTAAAACGTTCATAACGGCTCTAATCAAGAAAAGTATTAATACCGGCATGATTATGCCGAGAATTAAACTATAATCATATAAGAAAATCATTAATCCCATAACAATTACAGCACCGATTAGCAAAGGAATCAAAACAGCAAAGTAATTGTTATTCTTTTTACATAAATATGAACTAAAGAACGGCCCAAAGAATATACCAATAGGCAATAATAAGGTAATCAAAATAGAATATGATGACGGAACTCCGTGCACTTCCTTTAAGAAGTTTGGCACCCAATTGGTAAGCGCATAATAAACTATCGTTACAATAAATGAGAATACGCCAATAAAGCACATCAACATAAACACAATAAATCCTTTGCTTTGAGGTTTATTTTTCTCATTTACATAATTGATTTTTGTATTAATCTTGACTTCCCCAACGTTCTTTTCTATCTTCTTTTCAGAAACATAGAAGTATATAACAGTTAAAATAGTTAAAATACCAAAGAACAAAAATGTCCATTGCCAAGAAAGAACGGCAACGAAAAATGCTGCAACACCATAGGCAAGAAATGTTCCTATTGCCATGCCGGTGCTCATAACGTTTGATACCGTTCGCATTAAGTAATCTGGAAAATACTTCCCAAAAATACTCATACAACCGCCCCAAATAGCAACTTGGAATATTCCGTTAACACCCAAAATAAGCCATGCTTGCCAAATTTGATTAACAAACATCATCATGCTGAATGTAAGACCTGACAAAAAAACTGTTATTCCTATGAACTTTTTTAAGTTTAATTTTTTTACAAAAGCAGTCAACAACAACTGTGCAGAAGCATAAACGAGATAGTATATAGTTAACCCGATAGAAAGACGCGACTTATCAACACCAAAATGTGGGCCTATTTCAACCATCTGCGCTGAATAACAAAGTTTAATTGCTATACTAACAACGTATAACAAATAAGCAGAAATGAGTAAATTTATATAATATTTTTTATTTTGTCTATGTTCTGGTAGTAAATTCATAATATTCTTCAGTTTTTGTAATCAATAGTAATCGTTCCATCGCTATTAAAAACAACCGTTTGTTTATCCATTGAAAGAGACTTTTTGTGTGCTAGATACTCGTCTACGTTTTTAAATATAGGAGTAAAGTTATTAATAACGTTTGTCGCGTTTTTTGCATTATTTGACAATAGCGAATAAATTAAACCGACTTCAGCTTTTGCACCGTTTACACATGCGTTATAGTGATTTTCAATAAAATAATCCTTTCCGTGTGAAACACCTATTGCGCCTGTCGTATACATATGAATTGATGGAAAAAGTGTGCTTACATCACCCATATCTGTTGACGAAGCAAGCCAATCGTCAAGATACTTATAATTACCCTTTCCTACAATATTTTCAAACACGTCAAGTGCAACTTTTCGTAAATTTTCATCTTCTATAAGTGGTTCACTACCTGGTAGGTCTACGATATGAGCCGTAGCACCGATTGCAGCAACAGTTGCAGAAATTACTCGATTAATTTCATTATTTGCTTTTTTCATAGAAGCAGGGTTAGCTGCGCGAACGTAAGCCTCTATTTGAACATTATCTGGAACAGCATTAACAGCGTCTCCACCTTTAGTAATTATCGAGTGGAATCTAACGTAATCTTTTTCAACAAACGTTTCTCTCAAGGAATTTACAGCAAGTAAGGCTAAATTTGCAGCATTTAGTGCGTTAATTCCATCTTCTGGGTGACCACCAGCGTGAGCAGCCTTTCCTTTAATTGTGATATGTTTTCTAATTACTCCATTATGCCCTTTTGTTAAAAGAAGCTTACCTTCTTCTTGAGGTTTTGGCGACATATGAATCATAAATGCAATATCAACGTCATCAAAATATCTTCTACTAATAAACTCAGGCTTGCCCGAAGTAAATTTAATTACACCTTTTTTAACAAGCTCCTTTCTATAACCAGCTTCAATACCCTCCTCTGCAGGAACTAAACAAAGTTTAATTTTACCACACAAATCGTCAAGTATTTCTTTATGTTTAAGGCTTGCGGCAACACCGAGCATTACAGCACATTGAACGTGGTGCCCACAGTTATGTATCGCACCAGTTTGTTTATCGCAATCAGGATGGTTGAAATTAATAAGCGAATCAAGTTCTGCCAGCACTAAAACAGTTGGGCCTGGTCTACCAGTATCGATCACAGTGTAAAAACCCGTAATATCTTTTGCGTAAGTGAGCTTATACCCCATATTTTCAAAAACATCAGCTATATACTTATTTGTTTTAAACTCTTTATAGCCAGGCTCAGGATTTTCCCAAATCCACTTTTCGGCATCAAGCATAAGTTTTTCGTATTTTTCTACAATATCGAATACTTTCTTCATTTCGCCCTCCAAAAGATATTTTAATTATACCACAAAAATTTGATATGTTAAGTATTTATTTTACGAAACTTTTTCGTAATTTTTTCTTTTTAACCCTTTTTATTTGTTAAATAAATTTATAAATGTTATAATAACCTAGAGAGTAAGAAGGTATTAAAAATGAATCTTAAACAACTTGCGCAAATAACAGGAGTTTCTATCTCGACAGTTTCTAAAATTTTCTCTGGAAGTGAAGAAATTAGCGAGCAAACAAAAAAGATTGTATTAGACAAGGCAAAAGAATTAGGAATCTTCGATAAGTACAATAAAAATAAATATGAAAAAAAATTAATTGTCGTAATATGTCCCGAATTAAAAAGCGAATACTACACTTCTATTCTTTCAATATTTAACAAAGTTTTAATTGATAAAAATTGCACAATGTCAGTATCAGTTAGCGGTTTTTCAATATCAATGGAAAATGAACTTATTTCCCTTTATTCATCAGGTAGCCGAGCTGATGGAATAATTGTTATTGATGGACAAACAAAAGGCAAAAAAAATGCTAATATACCCTTGGTTTACATCAACTCGGATGAAAACAGGTATTCTGACAGTATAAGCGTAGATTTTTATTCTGGAATTTACGAAGCAATAAAACATCTTAGAAATTGTGGGCATAAAAAAATCGGATTTATAGGCGAAACATTAACAAAAGATAAGGAAAGATTATTTACCAAAGCAATGAATCAATGCGGTTTACAAATTGATAATTCTCTTATAGTTGTTGATAAAAATCGTTTTGAAGACGCGGGCTTTAACGCTATCAAAAAATTATATGATAATAATAATCTTCCTACGGCAATCCTATGTGGTTATGACAACATTGCGTATGGTGTTATTAATTTTATGGAAACTCATTCATTAACAATGCCTGACGATATTTCTATAATTGGAATTGACGATATTAAGTCATCGTCAGTTAAAAAAATTTCACTATCAAGTATTAAGGCAAACTACGAATACATTTGCGAAATAGCGCTTGAATTATTGCTTAAAAAGATTAACAACCCACACTATAAAATTATTCAAACTATAAATGTAAAAAGTGAATTTATTAATAGAGCTTCAGTAAAGGATATTTCGTCAAAATAATATGTGGAAAGATATACTCATACAGGGATTAGGTTTTATTGGCATCGCATTAGCAATTATATCCCTTCAATTCAACTCACACAAAAATATAGTTTTATTCAAAACACTCGCTGAAATCCCCTATTTAATTCAATACGTATTTTTAAACGCTTACGTTGGTATGGTAATGGGCGTTGTTGGAATTATTAGAAACTTAGTTTTTAAATATAGAGTTAAAAGAAACCTAAACAACAAGCCCTATATTTTACTCTTTTGCTTTATAACAGTTATTTCAGGTGGTATAACGATTGCGCTTTCTTGGAGCCAAACTCTTGGAGTAATGAACAAATTTACTCAAATTTTATCAATGCAAATTTTGCTTGGAGTATTATTTAGTTTTTTATCTATTATTGCTAAACTTTTTACAACAGTTGGATATGGCATAAAAGAACCGAGAATAATTCGCGCTCTTAACTTCCCTGCAAGTTTTTTATGGCTTATATATAACCTTGTCTTCTTCTCACTTGCTGGTGTCCTACATGAAATCTTTGTAATGACGTCAATAGTTATCGCGGCAATACGATTTAGAAAAGTCCCTCCAATAAATGAATTGGAAAACCCTGCTGAATTTAATGAAAAAAGCTCTACTTAACGTAGAGCTTTTCTTTTTTACCAATCGTCTTTTGGCGTAAGTTTTATATCATCGTAATACTCAAAATATTTTTCCTTGTCAGAAAGCGACCTTTCATCATTCATTTCTTCGGGATACATTGCATCTTCTTCTACGCTATCCGCTTGTCGCATATAGTCGTATTGTGTTTTGAACTTTTCTGGCATACTCCACCTTTACAAGAAAAACATTTTTCGCATTTATATTTTCGTTTCGCAAGTATAATAAAAGCGATTGACAGTATTATTATACCAAGTATTATCGAAAAAATCAAGCCAATATTAAGCGTAAACAATTTTCCAAGCAGAACAATGAATAAAGCAACGGTATACCCTGCAACAAACTGAAAAACAAGCATAAACCAAAAACTCTTTTTGTTTTTTAATTCGTTTTTTGCTGCTGATATACTTGCGGCACACGGTGGAGATAACAATACAAACACCATAAAAGCATAAACCGAAAATTTATTGTTAAAAAGCAACGTAAAATCCGAGTTTAGTAGCTCAAACGTTTCAACTACCGCTTCTTTTGCAAAAAATCCTGTAATTACTGATATTGCAGACTGCCAATTACAAAACCCTAATGGATAAAATATATATTTAATAATATTGCCGAATGAATATAAAAAGCTTTCTTCTACGTTTACAGTATAGCCATATATGCCAAAATTGCTTAAAAGCCACAACACGACAGAAACTGCAAAAATTACAGTTCCTGATTTATAGGTAAAGTCTTTTACTTTTTCCCATAAAACCCTCAACAAATCTTTTATCGACGGTAATCTAAGTAAGGGCATTTCAAGAAGAAAATGTCTAGTTTGTTTGCTAAAATACTTAGTTTTATTAAGAATGTATCCAAACAAACCTATTGAAAACAACCCAATAAAATATAAAGACGTAGAAACAAGCGCGCTACCATTAAAAAATACGTATGAAAACCAAGCAAAGACCGCACTCTTTGCTCCACAAGGCATAAAAGGGGCTAAATAAACGGTCATTTGTTTTTCCTTTGGGCAGTCAATTGTTCTTGTTGCCATGATTCCAGTAACAGCGCACCCAGAAGATAATATTATTGGAATAACTGACTTCCCTCCAAGTCCAAAACTCCTAAAAATCCTATCCAATATAAATGTTACTCTTGTCGCATAGCCACTTTCTTCAATAGTGGTCATCAATAAAAACAATATTAAGATTTGAGGGGTAAAAGCCAAAACTGAACCTACACCCTTCAAAACAGCATTAGTAAATAAATCAATAATCCATGGGGAGAATCCAGCCTTAAACATAGAATTTGAGGTTGAAATTATAAATTTAGCAAAAAAATTAGAAATGTAGCCACTTAAATACCCACCCACAGTTGAAGATAAAAAATACGTAAGCATAACAACCATGCAAAAAATGGGTATTCCGAAGTATTTATGTGTAAATACTTTATCTAATTTTTCTGTAATGATCTCTGTTTTAGTAGTCTTCTGATTTATAATATCTTTCATATAATGCGAAACAATGTTTTTACTGTTGTTAGAACTCTCTTTTAGTAATAACGCACCTTCGTTAACGGGTAAAACATTGAGCATTTTTCTTTCAAGCAAATCGATATTTAGATTTTTTTTCGCAGATATAGGAATAATTTCAACTCCAAATAATTGCTTTAACTTTGCAAAATTTATTGAAATTTTGTTTTTTTGCAGTTCGTCGTAGAAATTAATTACAAATACAACTGGTATCCCAAGCCTTATTATTTCACAAGATAAATAAAGATTTCTTTCAAGGTTAGTTCCGTCTAAAACGTTAATTATCAAAGATGGCTTATTTTCGCTTAGATATTTTGTTACTGCTTTTTCATCTTCCGTCTTTGCTTCTAACGAGTAAAGTCCTGGTAAGTCCACTATTTTAATTTTTTTATTCTTTTTATAGAAACCTTCTTTTTTTTCAGTCGTTACACCACTCCAATTGCCTGTTTTTTGATAACTGCCTGTAAGAGAATTAAAAAGCGAAGTTTTACCGCAGTTTGGATTACCAATTAAACATATTGAATTAATCATAAGGAATCACCTCAATATACCGCGCATCTTTTTTCCTTATGGCTATCCTAAAACTCTTTATTTTAATTTCCAAAGGATCTAATAATGGAGCAATTCTTAATACTTTAACTTTACTACCAACAAAAACACCTAAATCACTTAATCTTTCTATAAAAACGTTTTCACCACTTATGTTTTTAATTCTTGCTAATTTATTTATAGGTAAATTATTTAAATACATATCAATTTATTTTATTTTTCCGATTGTTAAAATATTCAAGTATTAACCTTAAAACAAAAGAAAAAGCACCTGTTCGCACAGGTGCTTTTTTAATTAATCTACTAATTCAATAATAGCAACTTCGGCAGCATCGCCCTTACGGGGTCCTAACTTATAAATTCTAGTGTAGCCACCGCCTTGACCTTTTTCTTCTTTACGAGCTGCATATTTTGGTGCATATTCGTCAAAGATTTTTTCAATCAAAGGATATTTAATTGCCTTAGTTCTCTTTTTGAAATCAGGCTTACTTTCTTTAAAACCCTTAACTTCCTGAAGATCGTTAACAAGAGACATAATTTTTCTTCTTGCATTAAGTTTCTTATTGCCATCCTTAACGAGAACTTTTGAAGTTTCCTTACCCTTTGCGTCTGCAACCTTAACTTCTGTTTCAACAGTATCAGTATAGGTGTTTACTGCAAGAGTAATGATTTTAGCAACGTATGAAGCAACTTCTTTTGCTCTTGCTTCAGTAGTTTGAATCTTACCGTTCCATAAAAGAGCGGAAGCTTGATTTTTGATGAGCGCTAATCTTTGTGTAGCGTTAACTCCTAATTTTCTAGCCATTGGTTTAATCCTCCTTCTCCTTCAATTTAAGCTTTAGACTCTCAAGTTTGAATATAACTTCATCAAGAGACTTTTTGCCCAAATTGCGGACTTTAAGCATGTCATCTTCCGTCTTTCTGGTTAAATCTTCAACCGTGTGAATACCTGCTCTCTTTAAGCAGTTATAAGAACGAACAGATAAATCTAATTCTTCGATAGTCATTTCAAGAATCTTTTGTTTTTGATCTTCTGGTGGTGGAACTAAGATGTTGCCCTTAATACCAACTTCTGACAATGAAACGAACATGTTAATATGTTCTTCCATAACTTTAGCTGCAAGGCTAACAATGTCTTTTCCAGAAAAAGCACCATTCGTCCAAACTTCTAACGTAAGTTTATCAAAGTCAACGCTTTGACCAACACGAGTAGCGGTTACGTTGTAACTTACCTTTTTAACGGGGGTGTATATACTGTCAATTGCAATATTGTCAATTATATCAGTCTTATGTTCATCAGCACCTTCGTATCCACGGCCCTTACCAATAGTAAGTTCCATATCGATCTTTCCACCTTCGTCAATAGTGCAAAGGTAATGATCTGGATTAAGAATTTCAAGGTCAGCATCACAAGCAATATCTCCTGCTTTAACAACAGCGGGACCTTCCTTGTAAAGACGAACGTTCTTTTGATATTCTTTTTCCGTGCTTGTCGACTTAATAGCAACGCCTTTAAGATTAAGAATGATTTCAGTTACGTCTTCCTTTACGCAAGGAACAGCTGATAATTCATGCTTAATGCCTAATTCTTCAGCAAACTTAATGTTTTGAATAGCAACACCAGGAAGTGCCGACAACAAAATTCTGCGTAATGCGTTACCTAAAGTAAGACCAAAACCTTTTTCTAAAGGTTCAACGACAAACTTTGCATAACTTCTTTCTTCATTTTCTTCCACTGCTATTTTTGGTTGTTCAATTTCCATCATAAGAAATTACCTCCTTAATAAATAGTTTCGATATAGGTTTTTTGAGAATTCTTGTTAGAGCCGTGGAAAACCCTATCTTTCCCCTCAAAAAACCCATCGAATAAAAATTGTTATTTAATTATTTAGAATACAATTCGACGATCATGTGTTCTGCAATCGTGATGTCGATATCTTCTCTTACAGGGTTAGCAAGAATTTTACCTTCTAAGGTTTCAGGGTTGAATTCTAACCATTTAGGCATGTTGCCAACTTTCATGGTTTTGATTTCAGCGAAGTATTTGTTATCTTTCTTGCTTTCTTTAACAGCGATAACGTCGCCAACTTTAACACAATAAGAAGCGATATTTACGTTTTTGCCATTAACGGTGAAATGAGCATGTGTTACTAACTGACGAGCTTGGCTTCTTGAAGAACCAATACCCATTCTGAAAATAACGTTGTCAAGTCTTCTTTCTAAAAGAGAAAGCATATTTTCACCGGTTATACCCTTCATACGGTCAGCCTTTTCATAATACTTTCTGAATTGACCTTCCAATACGCCGTAAATTCTCTTACACTTTTGCTTTTCGCGAAGTTGTAAACCGTATTCAGAAACCTTCTTTCTTCCCATACCGTGTTGACCAGGAGCAACAGGTCTCTTTTCAAAAGCATAAACGCCCTTAAAGCATCTTTCGCCTTTTAAGAAAAGTTTAGCACCTTCACGTCTGCATAAACGACATTTAGATTCTGTATATTTAGCCATTTTTCAATCCTCCGTTATACTCTACGTTTTTTAGGTGGTCTGCAACCATTGTGAGGAATGGGTGAAACGTCTTGAATTAGCGTAACTTCCATATCGCAATTGGTTAATGCTCTGATAGCAGATTCTCTACCTGCACCAGGTCCCTTAACGTAAACTTCTACCGAGCGCATACCTTGTTCTCTTGCAACCTTGCCAGCTGCTTCAGCTGCCATCTGAGCTGCAAATGGGGTGCTCTTTCTTGAACCCTTAAAACCAAGGCTACCAGCACTTGACCAAGAAACTGTGTTTCCTTGCATGTCGGTAATAGTAACTAAAGTATTGTTGAAAGAAGCCTGGATATGAACTTGTCCTTTATCCACTTTTCTGGCATCTTTACGTTTTTTAACAACTTGTTTTGCTGCCATAATTAACTACCTCCTTCCCTTATCTAGTTGCGGTCTTTTTCTTAGCAACCGTGCGACGAGGACCTTTTCTGGTTCTCGCATTTCTCTTGGAACTCTGTCCTCTTACAGGAAGGCTCTTTCTGTGACGAACACCTCTGAAACAGCCAATTTCAATCAATCTCTTAATTGAAAGACTAACTTCAGAACGCAAATCACCTTCTACGTGAAGGTTGTGTTCGATATATTCTCTGAGCTTAGCTACATCGCCTTCGCCCAAATCTTTAACTCTAACGTCTGGGTTTACACCCGTTTCTTTGATAATTTTCTTTGCCGTAGGAAGTCCAATACCGTAAATATAGGTAAGACCGATTTCAACTCTTTTGTTGTTAGGCAAATCAACACCGGCTATACGTGCCATTAAATACCTCCGTATTTTTTCCTTAAAATATTTTTTATATATAAATGCCTAAAAGTTTTTATACCCTGGAATGGTGGTTATGCTAATAGGCGGTTGTTTTCAAATTTACCCTAACGGGCAAAAATGGGATTAACCCTGTCTTTGTTTGTGGTTTTTGTTCTTAGAACAAATAACCATAACTTTTCCGTTTCTCTTAATAACTTTGCACTTATCGCACATTGGTTTTACTGAAGGTCTAACTTTCATTTTAATATCTCCTTTGGAATTTAGTTTATGCTTTAATTTTTGCTACGCCAGGTTATTCTACCCTTGGACAAATCGTATGGGCTCATTTCAAGTTTAACTTTATCACCAATTATTATTCTAATATAATGCTGACGAAGTTTACCAGAAAGGTGAGCTGTAATAATATGACCGTTGGAAAGTTTTACCTTGAATACTGCATTTGGTAAGGTTTCAACTATCACACCTTCGGTTTCAATTACGTCTTCCTTAGACACAAACTTTATCCTCCTTAAGTTTTTAGGCCATAGCCTTTTATGAACGGAAAAGCAAAACTTTTACCGTATCAAGTTAAGAAAACAAAATTTATTTGCTTAACTTATTTATTATAACATATTTTTTTGAAAAACGTTAGTTTTTTTCAACACTTTTTTGCAAAAAAATTAATTTTTTACAAAGTAAGTATCTCTACGCCGTCATCTGTGATGACAACCGTGTTTTCGTAATGAGCAGATGGTTGTCTATCTTTTGTTCTAACACCCCAACCGTCAGACATGAAATCAACTTTAAAAGTTCCTGCGTTGATCATTGGCTCAATGGCTATTGCCATTCCCTTTTTAAGTCTAATGCCTGTGCCACGTCTTCCATAATTTGGGACAGACGGATCTTCGTGCATTTCTCTTCCAATACCATGACCAGTTAAAGCCCTAACAACAGAAAAACCATTGCTTTCCGCATGACTTTGAACGCTAAATCCAATATCTCCTATGGGAGAACCGTCACGCAAATTCTCAATCGCCTTAAAAAAACACTGCTCAGTTACTTCAACAAGTTTTTTCTTTAACGGCGATACTTCGCCTATACAAAAAGTTCTTGCGGCATCACCTTGCCAACCGTTGTATATAACACCAACGTCTATGCTGACAATTTGACCTTCTCTAATTATTTCGTTATCGGAAGGAATACCATGAACTACCATATCATCAATTGAAGCACAAATAGATGCGGGATATCCACTATAACCTAAAAAAGAAGGTTCTGCTCCACATGATCTTATAAAATCATACGCAAGAGAATCTAATTCTTTTGTAGACATACCCGCCCTAATTTGACTTCCTATGAAATCAAGGGTTTCCTTAGTGATTTTTCCACTATCACGCATGCGTTCTATCTGAGCATCCGTTTTAATTGTAATCATCAGCCTAAAACCTTTATAATCTCTTCAAAAACTTCATCAATGGATCTATCTCCATCGATAGAACGTAAAGAGCCTTGTTTCTTATAAAAATCTATCAATGGTTCTGTATAGTTTCTATAAACCAAAAGACGTTCTCTGATAACCTCAGGTGTATCATCCTTTCTAACGATTAATTTTGCACCGCATTCAGGACAATTTTCCTGACTACCTATAAAATCTATATGGAATGAGCCACCACATCTTGGGCAACTTCTTCTACCTGTGATGCGCTTTTCAATTTTACTAAAATCAACTTTAATGTCAATTACTACAGTCGGTTTAGCAAAATCTTCAAGAGCTTCCGCTTGATATAGATTTCTTGGAAAGCCATCAAGCAAAAATCCGTTTTTACAGTCGTCTTTTAAAAGTCTGTCTTTTACGATTTCACACGTAACGTCATCTGGGCATAAATTACCAGAGTCCATAATAGCTCTAACTTTTATGCCCAAAGGCGTTTGATTTTTGATGTTTTCTCTGAATATATCGCCAGTTGATATATGGGGAATGTTGTATTTTTCACAAATTTTAGCCGCCTGAGTCCCTTTGCCACATCCAGGTGCGCCTAGCAATACGATTTTCATTTTTATTTCAAAAACCCTTTATAATTCTTCATCATGATTTGTGATTGAAGTGCTTGTTCAAATTCAAGAGCAACTGAAACGATAATCAATAAACCGGTAGCACTAAATACGCTTACCAAACCTACTGAGTTCGTAGGGTCAAGTGCTTTGAATATCATTGAAGGAACAAGCGCTACGAGAGCAAGGAAAATTGCTCCAAACAATGTGATTCTGTTTGATACTCTCTTAAGGTAATCAGCAGTAGGTTTACCAGGACGCGTTCCAGGAATGAAACCACCGTTACCTTGAATACTCTTACTAATGTCATCAGGATTAAACTGAATCTGATTATAGAAATAAGAGAAGAAAAGTATGAATACACAAAGAATAATCATGTATGGCCAAGAACCTGTTCCCATGTTTCTTGTCCACCAGTTGTTGCTAACCCCTACCAAATTCATAATAAGGTCTGGGAAACTTAAAATAGCGAACGAGAAGATTAAAGGCATAACACCAGAAGCATTTACCTTAATTGGGATATGGGTAGACTGACCACCATACATCTTTCTGCCCTTAACTTGCTTTGCATATTGAACGGGAATTTTTCTTTCTGCGGAGTTAACGGTAACAATTGCAGCAAAGATAAGAATTGCTACGATAATGAAACCGATTAAAGTCCATGCAGATTTTGCAGCTGTTTCAGCTACGAACATTCCTTGAATAAGAGCAAGTATTGCAGAACCTGCAGAAGACAAGATACCAGTAAAGATCAACAATGAAATACCGTTACTAACACCGTAGTCGGTTATTCTTTCGCCAATCCACATGGTAAGACAAGCACCTGCGGTATAAACAATAACTAAGAAGAAGTAGCTTAAGAACTTAACGAAACCTTCTGAACCGAAAATTTTGTTAGTATCAATAGAACTCTTAAACGCAACGATAATACCAATAGCTTGAACTATTGCGAGAATTAAGGTTATTATTCTCGTAATGGCGTTAATTTTACGCTTACCTTCTTCGCCTTGTTTAGATAATCTTTCAAGAGCAGGAATACCTACCGTTAAAAGTTGAATAATAATTGATGCGTTGATATAAGGTCCAATACCCATAGCGAAGAACGTTCCGTAAGTTAACGCTCCACCGGATACAGCACTCATAATCTGCAAGAAAGTAAAATCTTCTAAACCGCTAAATACTTCAACACCTGGAACAGGAATATGACAACCAAGTCTATAAACGAATATGAGAGCAATGGTTATAAGTATTTTGCGTCTTACTTCCTTGATTTTAAACGCATTTACTATTGTCTGAAACATTTTGCCTCCCCTAAATCTAAATTAGATTTGTTCAGCCTTACCGCCAGCCTTTTCAATAGCTTCTTTTGCAGATGCAGAGAAGCGGTCAGCTTTAACGGTAATAGCCTTAGTTAAAGTTCCGTTACCGAGAACTTTCAAGCCAACGCAATCCTTTAATACTTTAATAAGTCCTTTTTCAGCAAGAACTGCCATATCTACAACTGCGCCTGCTTCGAAAGAATCGAGAACAGAGAGGTTTACGATACTATAAGTTTTTGTAAAATGATTGTTGAATCCACGCTTTGGAATACGTCTGATTAAAGGCATTTGACCACCTTCAAATCCAGGACGAACACCGCCACCGCTTCTTGCCCATTGACCTTTATGGCCCTTACCACTAGTTTTACCAAGTCCAGAACCAATGCCACGGCCAAGTCTTCTTGCAGGGGTATTTGCGCCTTCAGCGGGACTTAAATTACCTAATCTCATTTTTATATCTCCTTAAAATTAACAATTGTCGACTTAAACGTTTTCTACTTTAACAAGATACTTAACTTTTTCAATCATACCTAAAATAGAAGGTGTTGCGTTATGAATCTTGAAAGAACGAACCTTTTTAAGTCCTAAAGCTTCAACTACTTTCTTATGGTTAGGAAGACAAGCAATGGTGCTTTTTACGAGAGTAACTTTTATTTGAGAAACTTCCACTTTCTTTGCTTTAGCCATTTTCAGTTACCTCCTTAACCGTTAATTTCTTCGACAGATTTGCCACGAATAGCTGCAATCTGTTCTGCAGTTCTAAGCGACTTTAAGCCTTCAATAGCTGCTTTTACGCAGTTAATTGGGTTGTTAGTTCCGTGAGACTTTGTTCTAATGTTGGTGATACCAACAGCTTCCATTACCGCACGAACAGGACCACCAGCGATAACACCGGTACCTTCTTCAGCTGGCATCATAAGAACGAATCCTCTGCCAAACTTGCCTAATACTTCGTGGGGAATACTGGTTCCTAAAAGTGAAACGGCAAACATGTTCTTCTTTGCTCTTGCAGTAGCCTTATCGATTGCTTCTGGAACTTCTTTAGCTTTACCCATTGCGCAACCAATTTTACCAGCACCGTCACCAACTACGACAAGTGCTGCAAATCTCATGTTTCTACCACCCTTAACGGTTTTAGTAACACGGTTAACTGCGATAAGCTTTTTAACTAAGCCGTCGTTTTCTTCCGCCCTTCTAGAGGGTCTATTATTTTCTCTTGCCATATTTATTTTCTCCTTGAATTATTAGAACTGAAGTCCACCTTTTCTTGCGCCGTCAGCTAAATTAGCTACACGACCGGTGTAAAGATATCCACCACGATCAAAAACAACGGTTTCAATCTTCTTTGACTTTGCCTTCTTAGCAAGTAATTCGCCAACAGCGAATGCCTGTGCCTTTTTATCCATGCCTTCAAAAGTTCCTTTAAGTTCTTTATCAAGCGTAGACGCCGTAACGAGAGTGTTTCCCTTAACGTCGTCAATAAGTTGAGCATATATATGGTTTAAAGTCCTATATACAGAAAGTCTTGGGCAAGCAGCAGTTCCACTTACCTTTCTTCTAACTCTCTTATGCCTTTTTAATCTGTCTTTGTTTTTATTAATCTTATTAATCATTTTTAATCTCCATTTAATAACTTTTCGCACTAAAAAGTGCACTCGGCAGACGCACCGACTAAAAGTGCGTCCACTAAAAGCCCTTTAAATTATTAACCTTTACCGCCAGCTGCTTTACCAACCTTTCTATCGATTACTTCATCGCTGTAACGAATTCCGTATCCGTGATAAGGTTCAGGTTCTCTAATTCCTCTTACCATAGCAGCGAATTGACCAACTTTTTCCTTGTCAATACCAGCAACGGTAATTTCAGTAATAGAAGGACAATCTAAAGTAATTCCATCTATTTCTTCAACTTCTACAGGGTGAGAGAAACCAACGTTTAAAACAACTTTTTTGCCTTGCTTAGCAACCTTCCAACCTACACCGTTAACAACGAGGGTTTTTTTGAAGCCTTCGGTAACACCCTTAACCATGTTAGCAACGAGAGCTCTATATAAGCCATGTTTAGCTTTTGTAGGGCCTAAATCATTTGCTCTGGTAAGAACAACCGTGTTGTTTTCAATTTTGAAAGAAATAACTGAATCGTAAGCTTGAGTGAGAACACCCTTAGCGCCTTTAACAGTTACAACGTTGTCTTTAGCTTCAACAGTTACACCAGCAGGGATAGTAATAGGTGCATTTCCAATTCTTGACATGATCTATAACCTCCTACCAAACGTAAGCGAGCACTTCGCCGCCCTGATGAACTTTCTTAGCTTCCTTACCGGTCATGATGCCCTTAGAAGTAGAAAGGATTGCAATGCCAAGTCCGCCTAATACTTGTGGAACTTCATCAGTTCCAACGTAAACGCGGAGACCAGGCTTACTAACTCTCTTTAATCCGGTGATAACCTTGTTGCTACCGTCGTATTTGAGAGTAATTTTAATAGTGCCCTGAACACCTTCGATAATTTCTACAGCAGAGATATAGCCTTCTTTAAGAAGAATGTCTGCAATAGCTTTCTTAGTGTTAGATGCGGGAATTTCAACAGTTTCATGCTTAGCCATAAGAGCATTTCTTATTCTTGTAAGCATATCTGCAATAACGTCTGTCATTTCAATTTCCTCCTTTACCAACTAGCCTTTTTAACGCCGGGAATCTGACCTTTGTAAGCCAAATTTCTGAAACAAATACGGCAAATACCATATTTACGGAGAACTGCGTGAGGACGTCCGCAAATACTGCATCTAGTGTAGGCTCTGGTAGAAAATTTAGCAGGTCTTTGCTGCTTATAAATCATTGCTTTTTTAGCCATTTTATATCTCCTTTAACCTTACTTCGTAGCGAAAGGCATACCGAGCATTGCGAGCAATTCTCTTGCCTCTTCGTCAGTATTAGCCGTAGTGGTGAAACAAATGTCAAATCCTCTCATTTTTTCTACTTGATCGTAGGAAATTTCAGGGAAAATAAGTTGTTCCTTAACACCCATAGCATAGTTACCTCTTCCGTCAAAAGACTTCTTAGATACGCCTCTAAAGTCTCTAACTCTTGGAAGAGCGATAGAGATGAACTTGTCAAAGAATTCATACATTCTGGTTCCTCTTAAGGTAACCTTCATACCAACACTTTGTCCTTCTCTAATTTTGAAGTTAGCAACAGACTTTTTAGCCATGGTAAGAACAGGTCTTTGACCAGCAATTTGCTTTAATTCTTCTTGAGCAAGTTGAATACTCTTAGCATTGTCTTTAACGTCGCCAAGACCAGAGTTGATAGTAATCTTAACAAGCTTTGGAACTTGGTTTACGTTTTTATAGTTAAATTTCTTTACCAAAGCAGGAACTACGGTCTTATCGTATAACTCCTTAATTCTATTAGTAGCCATTTACGTTACCTCCGTTATGCCTCAGCAGGCGTTTCAGCCGCTTCTTTCTTGGTCTTTTTCTTAGCAGTTTTCTTTACTTCTTTAGCTTCTTTAGAAGCATCTAATAAAGCGCCACACTTTTTGCAATATCTAACTTTCTTGTCGCCTTCAACTTTGTAAGCAACTCTTACAGCCTTATTACATACTGGGCAAACTACCAATACGTTAGAAGCATCAATTGCACCAGATTGGTTAACGATAGAGCTAACTTCCTGAGCAGTTCTAGCTTTCTTGTGTTTTTTCTGAACATTAACGCCATCAACAACTACTTTGTTATCTTTGGGAAGAGCAACCAAAACCTTAGCAGTTTTGCCAGCATCTTTACCGGTTAAAACAAGAACGGTATCATTTTTCTTAACTTTCATTGCTTTATCTCCTTATAACACTTCGGGAGCAAGAGAGATAATACGCATGTAGTCTTTATCTCTGAGTTCTCTTGCTATCGGTCCAAAAATACGAGTGCCCCTTGGTTGTTTTTGGTTGTCGATAATAACAGCTGCGTTTTCATCAAATCTAACGTAGGTGCCGTCTTTTCTTCTAACACCGCTGGTTGATCTAACGATAACAGCCTTTACTACTTCACCCTTTTTAACAGTACCACCGGGGGTAGCCGTTTTAACGCTTGCAACGATAACGTCGCCAATGTTACCAGTTCTTCTAAAAGAACCGCCCAACACTCTTATACACATTATTTCTTTTGCACCAGAGTTATCTGCTGCTTTTAATCTAGATTGTGGTTGTATCATTGTGCGCCTCCTTACTTAGCCTTTTCAATGATTTCGGCAACTCTCCAATTCTTATCCTTGGATAATTTTCTAGTTTCAACGATTAAAACCTTATCGCCTACGCCACATACGTTACCTTCGTCATGAGCCTTAAATTTATGAGTCTTTTTAACAGTCTTCTTGTATAAAGGATGTTTAAATCTTTCTTCAATGGCTACGACAACAGTCTTATCCATTTTGTCAGAAACTACGATTCCAACTCTTTCTTTTCTTAAATTTCTTTCCATGATCTCACTCCCTTACGCCTTAGCACCAAGTTCTTTTTCTCTTAAAATGGTTTTAACCTTTGCAATTTCTTTCTTGCAAGTTTTAAGGGATGCAGAATTTTCTAATTGTCCAATTGCGTGACGGAAACGAAGGTTAAACAATTCTTCGGAAAGTTCCTTAAGTTTTGCATTCAATTCGTTTACCGATAATTCGTGAAGTTCTTTCGTTTTCATTAACCTTCACCGCCTTCTTCTTTTATTTGTTCAGCTACAGATTCTCTCTTAACAAACTTTGTTTTAACAGGGAGTTTGTGTCCAGCGAGTCTCATAGCTTCCTTAGCAATATCTTCAGGGATGCCTGACATTTCGAATAATACTCTGCCTGGTTTAACAACAGCAACCCAGAATTCTACAGAACCTTTACCGCTACCCATACGGCTATCGGCAGGTTTCTTAGTTACAGGTTTGTGGGGGAAGATATCAATCCAAACTTTACCACCACGTTTAATAAATCTGGTCATTGCAACACGCGCTGCTTCGATTTGGTTAGATTTGATCCAACCAGGTTCGGTTGCAACTAAACCGAAATCACCGTAAGCTATCTTGTTACCCTTGGTGCATTTACCGGTCATTCTGCCGCGATGAACTCTTCTTCTTTTAACTCTCTTAGGCATTAACATAGTTATGCTTGGCCTCCTTCAACTTTCTTCTTAGAAGCACCGATAACTTCACCCTTGTATATCCAGCATTTGATACCGATAACACCGAAAGTGGTATGTGCTTCAGCAAAACCGTATTCAATATCCGCTCTTAAAGTTTGAAGTGGAATAGAACCTTCATGATAGCTTTCGCTACGAGCAATTTCAGCACCGTCAAGTCTTCCGCTTACGGTAACCTTAATACCCTTAACACCGCCTCTCATAGATCTGCCGATTGCTTGCTTCATAGCTCTTCTGAAAGATACACGCTTTTCGAGTTGAGCAGCGATTCCTTCAGCAACGAGTTGAGCATCTGCATCAGGCTTCTTAACTTCGGAAATGTTAACCGAAATGTGCTTACCTGGGCAAAGTTTAGCAACTGACTTCTTAATAACTTCAATTTCACTTCCTTGCTTACCGATTAAAACACCGGGACGAGCAGTATGAATAGTGATTACTAATTTACTTGCTGCCTTTTCGATAAGAATCTTAGAAATAGCAGCTTGATAGTATTTTTTCTTTAAAAGATTACGGATTTCGTTGTCTTCTTTAACGTTTTCAGCAAAATGCTTCTTGTCAACAAACCAATGAGAATCCCAATCTTTAATAATGCCGACTCTTAAACCGTGTGGATTAACTTTTTGTCCCATTATACTATCCTCCTATGCCTTTGCATCCAAAACCACGGTAATGTGGCTGGTTCTCTTCAAAATTCTGAAAGCTCTACCCTGTGCTCTGGGCATAACTCTTTTAAGAGTAGGACCTTGGTCTGCATAACATGCAGCAACAAACAAGTTGTCCTTGCTCATTCCAAGATTGTTTTCCGCATTAGCAGCAGCAGACATCAAAACCTTTTTAATAGGTTCAGAAGCTGACTTGGGAGTGTTTTCTAAAATAGCAACAGCCTGAGCATAATCTTTTCCTCTTATAATATCAAGAACGATTCTTACTTTATAAGGAGAAATACGAACGTGCTTAGCAACAGCTCTTGGACGTCTGTCTTTATTTTCCGCAATACGTGCGGTCTTTTCTCTCATATTCTTAGCCATTTTTAATCTCCTTATCTAGCACCCGTAGTCTTTTCGCCACCGTGTCCTTTAAAGGTTCTGGTAGGAGCGAACTCACCAAGTTTGCAACCAACCATATCTTCGGTAACGTATACAGGAACGTGTTTTCTTCCATCATAAACAGCAATAGTATGACCTACCATTTGAGGGAAAATCGTAGACGACCTTGACCAGGTTTTCAAAACTTTTTTATCGTTTTTTTCATTTAATTCTTCTACTCTTTTTAAGAGTTTTGGTTCTACGTAAGGACCTTTTTTAACACTTCTACTCATGTCGATCTCCTTAATTTATCCTGGTAATGATAAGCTTGTTAGAAGCCTTCTTATGCTTTCTGGTCTTATAACCGAGAGCAGGTTTACCCCAAGGGGTAACAGGCCCTGGCATACCGATAGGTGACTTACCTTCACCACCACCGTGTGGGTGATCACAAGGGTTCATTACAACACCGCGAACGGTAGGACGAGTTCCCATGTGTCTAGTTTTACCAGCTTTACCAATTCTGATGATTTCGTGTTCGAGATTACCAACTTGACCGATGGTAGCCTTGCAAGCCGCAAGAATGTATCTCATTTCGCCACTTGGCATCTTAATTGTAACGTATTTTTCGTCTCTTGCCATAATTTGAGCGCTCATACCAGCAGCTCTTGCGATTTGACCGCCTTTGCCGGGTTGCATTTCAATATTATGAACCATAGTACCTACAGGGATATCTTTAAGAGCAAGTGCATTACCTGCTTTGAT
Source organism: Clostridia bacterium (assembly GCA_017501885.1). Taxonomy (GTDB): domain Bacteria; phylum Bacillota; class Clostridia; order Christensenellales; family Borkfalkiaceae; genus UBA1259. Next base: position 29,200 of record JAFVWA010000158.1, read on the forward strand.
ATCTGCGGTAGGACCGCTTAATAACGTATCGCCAACTTTTAAGCCTACAGGAGCAAGGATATATGCCTTTGCGCCATCAGCATAATATAAAAGAGCGATGTTTGCGCTACGGTTAGGATCGTATTCGATGCTCTTAACTTTTGCAGGAATACCGTCCTTAGAACGCTTAAAGTCAATAATACGGTATTTTCTTCTGTTACCGCCACCAATGTGACGAACGGTTATTTTACCCTGAGCGTTTCTACCGCCAGATTTTCTCTGATCTTCGAGAAGGCTTCTTTCGGGCTTAACCGCAGTAATTTCGTCGTAAGCGCTTACCGTCATGAAACGGCGAGCAGCAGACGTCGGTTTATATCTTTTAATAGCCATTTTACTTTCCTCCGAGATGATTAAGACAATGAGTCAAAGAATTCTATAGACTTACTGTCCTTTTTAAGTTGAACAGCAGCCTTTTTGTAGTCGGAAGTGTAACCTTCGTATCTACCCTGTCTCTTCAACTTGCCGTGGCAATTTGCAGTATTGACTTTGTCAACCTTAACACCGAAGATTTCTTCGATAGCGAGTTTGATTTGAGTCTTGTTTGCATTTTTTGCTACTATAAAGTAGTATTTCTTGTCTTTAATGCCCGCATAACTCTTTTCAGAAAGAAGCGGTTTAATAATAATATCGTGTGCTAACATTATTCTCCGTAGACCTCCTTGATTTGTTCTACAGCGGTTTTGGAAATAACGATTTTAGCATTTTTAACAACGTCATACGTGTTGATTTGGCAAGCTGGAATAGTGCTTATAGCTTTGATATTTGCGCTTGCTCTTAAAACTGCTTCGTCAGCATTGTCCATAACCATTAAAACGGTCTTTTCTAACTTAAACGCGTTAAGGAAAGCAACCATTTCTTTAGTTTTTGGAGCATCAACTTTAATTTCGTCGATAAAGATTACTTCGTTATCTCTAATTTTCTGCGAAAGAGCAGAAAAAAGTGCAACTTCTTTAGCTTTTACATTCATCTTCTTAGAGAAATCTCTGGACTTTGGAGCGAAAACTACGCCACCCTTAACCCATTGAGGACTTCTAATAGAACCTTGTCTTGCTCTACCAGTTCCCTTTTGTCTCCAAGGTTTAGCACCACCACCACGAACTTCACTACGGGTAAGAGTGCTTTTTGTTCCTTGTCTTTCATTAGCAAGTCTTGTTACGATTGCTTGATGAATAACAGGTTCGTTATATTCTGCATTAAATAAAGCATCGGGTAAGTCGATAGTGCCTACTTCGTTTGCTTTCATGTTGTATAATTTTACGCTTGGCATAACATTTCTCCTTACGCTTTAACGCTGTTTCTCAAAGTAACGATGCCTTTTACAGGGCCTGGAACAGCACCCTTAACAAGGATAACGTTTCTTTCTGTGTCGACTTTCACAACTTCAAGATTTAATACGGTAACTTTTTCACAACCCCAGTGGCCTGGAAGGTTCTTACCCTTAAATACTCTTGAAGGATTACTGATAGCACCCATAGAACCGGGTTCTCTATGCACAGGACCTACACCGTGGGTTTCTTTCAATCTGTGTTGATTCCACTTTTTGATTACACCACTGAAACCATGACCTTTAGATACGCCAGAAACGTCAACTTTGTCGCCTGCTGTGAAAACGTCGCAGTTAACAACTGAGCCCACCGTCATGGAGTCGCTACCTTCAAGTTTGAATTCCTTCAAAACTTTTTGAGGAGCTACGCCTGCTTTCTTAAACAAACCGAGTTGAGGTTTGTTTACGGCTTTTTCGCTGATTTCAGAAAAACCGAGTTTAACAGCGCAATAGCCATCTCTTTCCAAAGTTTTAACCTGAACTACGGGACATGGACCAGCCTCGATAACGGTTACAGGAATAACTTTGCCGTCTGCTGAGAAAAGTTGCGTCATACCCAACTTTCTACCAATGATTGCTTTATTCATAGATAAAGTTCACCTCCGATATAATATATAATGTTTATTAATTACAATTTGATTTTGATATCAACACCTGCAGGCAATTGAATGCTGTCAAGTATCTTCACGTTTGGTGAATAGATATCGATAAGTCTCTTGTGAGTTCTAATTTCGAATTGTTCACGAGAATCCTTATATTTGTGTGGGGAACGTAAGATAGTAACTATTTCCTTTTCAGTAGGAAGTGGAATAGGACCACTTATTTTCGCACCAGCTTTCTTCATAGCATCAACTATTTTAGTTGAAGCTTGATCAAGCATTTCTACGTCGTAAGACATAAGTTTAATTCTGATTTTTTGACTTGCCATTTTTGTTTTCTCCTTTTACCTAACTTAAATTTTGTAAACTCTGCCGTGTGTGTCGAATTAGTAATATAAAAAAAATCATTCGCCGATACTTAATTTTTTAAGTCGCTGCGAATGACCTTACTAAATTCAACTGAAGTTAGTCGCAGGAATCATGTCCCCACACTTGTCAACGGAAATTATCTATCGTTTTGCTGACGATTTAAGTAACTTCCCGTCTCAACCCTTTTACACAGCCTATTCATTATATCGTGTAAAACAACCTTTGTCAAACGATTTTACTGTGTTTTTTGGATTTTTTATATTATTTTTTAAAAATTTTTAAGCGATTTTTTTCTTAATAATTTTAGGCTTTTGGCCATCTAAAACCACTTTTTCATCAATGATTACCTTTTCCACATCTTTTTCAGAAGGCAAATCATACATGGTATCAATCATAAGATTTTCAAAAATAGTTCTAAGACCTCTTGCGCCTGTTTTAAGTTCGATTGCCTTTTTTGCTACAGCGCTGACAGCATCGTCTGTTATTTCAAGTTCAACGTTGTCAAGACCAATTAAACGTTTATATTGCTTTACCAAAGCATTCTTAGGTTTAGTAAGAATGCTAACTAAAGCTTCCTCATCAAGCGCCCTTAAGCCAACAGTAATAGGAATACGACCAACAAACTCAGGAATCAAACCGTATTTAATCAAATCTTGTGGTTGAACTTCCCTTGCAAAATTGACGTTATCCTTTTTAGCCTTTTCCACGTTACCGCCAAAACCTAAAGAAGCGTTTTCTTTTCTCTTTGTGATAATTTCGTCAAGACCAACAAACGCTCCACCACAAATGAATAAAATATTCGTAGTGTCAAGCCTTATACATTCTTGCTGCGGATGTTTTCTTCCACCCTGTGGAGGAACTGACGCAACGGTGCTTTCAATAATTTTCAACAAAGCTTGTTGAACGCCTTCGCCCGAAACGTCTCTTGTAATAGAAACGTTTTCGCTTTTACGCGCAATCTTATCAATTTCATCTATATAGATAATACCCTTTTGTGCTTTCTCAACGTCAAAATCTGCGTTTTGAATAAGTTTTAAGAGAATATTCTCTACGTCTTCTCCAACATAGCCAGCTTCCGTGAGCGTAGTAGCGTCAGCAACTGCAAACGGAACGTCTAAAATCTTGGCAAGGGTTTTAGCAAGCAACGTTTTACCGCTACCTGTTGGGCCAAGCAACAAAATGTTGCTTTTGTCTATTTCAACTTCGCCCTTATCTTTCTGTGCGTTAATTCTCTTATAATGATTATAAACAGCAACCGATAAAACCTTTTTAGCGTCTTCTTGCCCAACAATATACTCGTCTAATCTTTCTTTAATTTCAGAAGGTTTTAAAAGACGAACGGAATCAGAAGACGATTCTTTTTTATCGTCTTCTTTCATAACGTCGCGACAAATTTCAATACATTCATCGCAAATATAAACTCCGTTTGGGCCTGCTATAAGGCGCTTGGTTAATTCTTTTGGTTTACCACAAAAAGAACAAAAGTATTTTTCGGTCTCGTTATTCTTCATAAAACTCCCATTCCTACGGACGTTTAACGAAAATCTCGTCAATTAAACCGTATTCTTTGGCTTCTTCGGCTGACAAATAATTATCTCTGTCAGTATCTTTCTCTACTATTTCGTAAGGTTTACCGCTATTTTCTGAGAGAATCTTATTTAAGCGGTGTTTAATTTTTAAAATGTGATCTGCTTGAATTTTAATATCACTTGCTTGTCCTTGAGCGCCACCGAGTGGTTGGTGGATCATAATTTCGCTATTAGCGAGTGCAAATCTTTTACCCTTTGCACCGCTTGAAAGCAAGAATGCGCCCATACTTGCAGCAAGACCTATACAAATAGTGCTTACGTCACACTTGATATAATTCATAGTATCGTAAATTGCCATACCAGCAGTTACGCTACCACCGGGACTATTAATATACAGACAAATATCTTTATTTGGATCTTTTCCTTCAAGATAAATAAGTTGGGCAACTATTGCATCGGCAACAGCGTCGTTAATTTCACCCGTAAGGAAAATAATTCTATCTTCTAAAAGACGAGAGTAAATATCATAACTTCTTTCGCCTTTTCCCGTTTGTTCAACAACGTAAGGAACTACAGTATTTTTCGTTTCCATTCAAACGACCTCCGTATAGATTATTACTATTGGTAAGATAATTATTCGTTAGTGGAAAAAATAATGAATAATATTTTTATTCGATTACGTTTCCGCTCTTAAGAACATCGAAAAGTTTTTTGATAACAATGTCGTTTTCAATGTATTCAATTTGACGAGAGCCCATTGCCTTTTTAACGTCTGGAACTTTCTTGCCTTGCTTTTCAGCCATGTCCTTAAGTCTTGCTTCGATTTCTTCTTCCGTAGCCTTGATGCCTTCGGTGGTTATAATCTTGTCAATAACTAATTGAGACTTAACCATGTCTTCTGCTTGTTCTTTATAATCTTTTTTAACGTCATCCATGGTCTTGTTGGTGTATTTGAGATAGTCTTCAAACTTCAAACCTTGATAAGAAAGTCTGTAAGCAAATTCTTGAACCATACGTTCAATTTGGTTTTCGATTAAAGCTTCTGGAATTTCCATTTTGCTTTCAGCAGTAATTTTCTTTAAGATAGCATCCTCAAGTTCTCTTTCTGCTCTATCAGCATTTTGTTTTTCAAGTCTTTCCTTTGTTTCTTTCTTATAAGCTTCAAGACTTTCAGCACCTACTGCCTCTTTAATGAACTCATCGTTAATTTCTGGCAATTCTTTAGCCTTGATTTCATGTAATTTAATAGCGAAAACAGCATCTTTGCCCTTAAGAGTATCAACACCGTAATCTTCAGGGAATTTAACGTTAATATCTCTTTCATCACCGATGTTCATTCCGATAACTTGTTCCTCGAAACCTGGTATGAAAGTCTTGCTTCCAATAACAAGAGTTTGTTTTTCAGCGGTGCCACCTTCAAACTTAACGCCATCAATGCTTCCGGAGAAGTCGATAATTACGGTGTCCCCGTCTTTACATGCTCTATCGGTAACTTCTACAAGACGAGAATTACGTTCTTGAAGTCTTGAAACTTCATCTTCAACATCCTTGTCTTCAACTTTGTAAACGTTTTTCTTATAGGTTACACCTTTAATTGCACCAAGTTCAACTTCGGGTTTAACAGGAACGATTGCAATTAAAGTAATACCCTTTTCGCTTATATCCTTAACGTCGAGTTCGGGAGCAGCAACAGGTTCAATAGAAGTTTCTTTATCAAGAACTTCGCCATAATATTTGGGGAATGCTTGATTGATAGCTTCTTCATAGAAAACACCTTCACCATATGCATTTTCTAATACTTTCTGTGGAACTTTGCCCTTTCTGAAACCGGGCATTGAATATTTGTTTTTGGTTTTTTGGTAAGCCAAATCAATGGCAGCCTTCCATTCTTCTGCAGTTAACTTCATAGTAACTTTTACAGTGCTTTTTTCGGCTTTTTCAAACGTATACTTCATAAGATTCTCCTAATCTTTAAAATTCTTAAACAATTTTATCATAACAGCAAATAAAAGGCAAGTTATTTTATCAGCCTTTTAGTCGTTTTTTGCAAATTCGGCGTTCTTTTTGGGAGCCACCATAATAGATTTATACTTTTCATACGTGCAAAATCCTGGCTTAGATTTAGAAGGTTTTTTCACGTTTCTTTTTTTTGTATAAACTATTTCAACTTTGCCACTTTCTCTACCTTGCGAGAAGTATGCACAAATTTCACCCGCAAAAGTTACTACTTTTTCGGGGATTTCATTCCCATTAGAGACTACTAAAACGTGCGAAGACGGGTAATCTTTTGCATGCACCCAAACGTCGTCAGGTTTTGCGGAAAAAGTAAGTTTATCATTTTCGTTATTGTTTCTTCCCGCCTTAATCGTAAATCCGTCAAACACGTATTGACGACACTTATACTCAACAGACTTTTCTTTTTTATTAGTATTTTGAACTTTTATTAAACCTACTTGTTCCAATTCCCTATAAACGTTTGTAACGTCTTCTAAACCTTCACACATGTCAATTTCTAAAAGAACAGAATCCAAGTAAGAAATTTCTTCTAAAATAACTTTTTTTTGTGGTTCAATAGCTGAAAGAGTTCGCTTTTGCTTGTTATACTTTTTATAGTATTTTTCAGCATTTTTACTTGGCGATAAATTTTTGTCCAAAGGAATTATAAGGCTTGTATTATCATAATAGTTATAAGCTTCTAAACTTTCTTGACCGACACTAATTTTGTAAATGTTAGCAAGAATTAACTCTCCGAAAATTTTGTTTTGCTCACACGATAACGCGTCTTTTTCCCTTGATGATATAACCGTTAGTTTTTTCTTAGTCTTTTTCAGCTGCGCTTGTATAATGTTTTTCGCCCTATCTTTTTTTGCCAAAAACTGTTTATCCATTTCCCGTTTTTTATAGTAGAATTGCTCAGCTTCCCACAGATTATCAAAGTATATAACGTCCCCATCTAATTCTTTATAGGGAAATGCGCAAACATCAATTACTTGATCGTTTTTAACACAAACACAAGGTTGTTTTTTTGAATTGTATAAAAAGTCGTTTAACTTTTCAAAGATTTCAACGCCATTATCTTTACCATATTCAATTGATAAATTATTAGCGAACTCCCTACTTGTAGACGTTGCAATTCCTTGAACGTTTGCGCATATTACATTAGATAAACTATCCTTGTCGACATCATCGAAAACTGATATAAGTGTTTTATCATTAGGGTGTTTTTTTTGTCCGATAGGCGGATACACGTAGTCTTGCCCAACGAATAAAGGTCTAATCCCATTATCGAAAACGTTTATGCCACGATTTCCACCGAGTATTTTACCATTCTCAGTTAATATAACGTTGCTATATCGCCCCATTAGTTCGACGTAAAGTTGTTTATCAACAACGTCAAAAAACTCTGACGACGGTGTTAAATCAATCCTTACTATCCTATCAAACCCAACAAGTGATATTTCGTTTATGGTTGCTGAAAGCAAATGTTTTCTGAGCAACATACAAAAATTCGGCGCGGTAAGTGGACATGCTTTTTCATCGTCAACAACACCAATTCTTGGTGAAGAAGGGTTTACGCACAAGGAAAGTTTTATAGTTTTGCTACCTGTGTAAACAGTAAAAATAACTTCATCATTATCAGGCTGAACAATTCGGTTAATTTTACCACCTTTAAAAAGACTATTAAGTTCCTCACATAAATATCTTAAAGTAAAAGCGTCTTGTGGCATATTAATTCCCCTGTTTTGACACAAACGTCTTTTCACTTAAATAAGATAAAAGACATTCACTATTAAAGTGCAACGTTAAGGAGTATGAATTAAGTTTTTGACTTTTTACCCCAAACTTTTTATTAACCTGATTATCTCCGTATTTTCCATCGCCAATAATGAAGTGTCCAATGTGCGCTAAATGCGCCCTTATTTGGTGAGTTTTCCCCGTAAATAATTCAACCAGTAAATCAGCCGTTTCTTTATATTGTTTTACAACTTTATAGCCCGTTTTAATTAAAACACTACCTTCCACTTTTTTATCGAAAATCTTTACTAAAGAATTTTCTGAATCCTTTAGAAGATATGCAGTCAACACGTCTTGTTGTTTTTTTACAATCCCGTAAACTGTTGCTAAATATTTTTTATCAAACGTTCTATTCTTAAAGCCATCAAGCAAAAGATTTTCTGATTCTTTATTGAGAGCAAAAACCATAACACCGCTTGTATTCCTATCAAGTCTATGAATGAATTTAGCGTTAGAATACTTCTGCTTTATTTGTTCAAAGACACTTTCTGAAGTATAGCCACTTTTCTTATCCACAACAAGAATATTATCATCGCAATACAAAAAAGAATATTTATCATTGGTCTTATTATAATAAAGAATAACTTTATCGCCTTGAGACAATATAATATCTTGCCCCGTTCTTTTTCCATTAACTTTTACGTCTTTATTCCTTAAAAGTTTTTGAAAAGTCGAAAAGGACAAGTCTTCAACTTGATATAAAGCAAGTTTACTCAACTTGCCGTTTTTTTCTGCAATAAATTCTATCATTTATATATGTAAAAGGACTTCGTTACCGAAGTCCTTTGGTTTTTAATTATTCATCGTCTTCCGCTTTGTTCTTCGGTTTAATAAAGAGAAGAACTACTATTGCAATCAAGCACAACGCACCAACACCAAGGAAAATGATTGATGCAAGATTTTCTTCAAACCAGTAGTTAGCAGGTTCTACAATAGTAGGTTCTGCAACTATACGAATTATTGCGCTGTCACTTGCTGTTTTATAAGACTTATTTGAAGTAAGTTCACAAACGATCTTATAAGAACCGATCTTGTCAGGTGTAAAGTTTAACGAACCGTCGTAATTGATAGCAACAAGCTCGTCATAAGTATAACCGTTAGCGCCGTCCTCGGTTGCCTTTTTCTTAGCAATTATTTCTACCCAACCGCTATCGTCAACACTTGCATTCTTGTTGGAATTATAATAAAGTTTATAACTCGTTGAAGCGCCAGAAGCTGTAATGTTAAACTTAGTAGCCTTATATTCAATACCCTTAAAACCGTTATCTTGATCTTGAGCATCTACAACTAAAAGCGCATCGTCATTGATATTAAAGGTAAACATATACACGATAAACTTATCGTCGTTGTTATCGGCTAACGCTTCTTGAACTGCAGTATTTGAAACTTCTACATGCTCAAAACCGTTGTCGCCTTTAACAAAGAAAAGACCTCTTGCAACGTCATAGAACAATTCGCTTTCCATTTGTAAAGACGTGCCACCCGCAGCCTTTTCGCTTGCGGTCATATAAAGTTTATAAGTTCCTATTTCGTCAATGCTAATACTCTTGCTTGACGTAGTGTCCTTACTCTCGTTGGATGGAGTGATATAAATATACTTTTTGGTTAAGTTTGTGCTATCACTAAAAGCCGTAGTATCGTCTAAGAAGAAGTTACCCATTGAAGGAACGTCAAACTTTTCACCAAGAGCAATACTATATCCATCTTTCATAGTGCTGTCTTGCAATACCTTTTGATAAGTGTTTAACTGTGCTAACAAAACAGGATCTAAAATCTTTTGGCCATTGTCATCAATTGCAAGGTTGTTATAGTATGGCGCTTTATTGTCGGCACCAGAAATTACGTTAACGTTGCTAAACTCTTCGATGTTAACGTATTCGTCAACTTGTTCTCCAGCTACCTCAACTTTTTTACCAGTTCTCCAAGAAACGCCGAAAGCAAAATCCGCTAAAACGTTTGAACCATCTGCAGCCTTATGGAAAGTAATGTAATTTTTAGAAGTTTCAACAGTAAAGGTTATCGATTTATCGTTTTCACCTAAACCATAGGACTTAGGACTCAAAGCAACTAGTCCAACATCTCCACTAACACCAGTTAAAGAATACTTAGTTGGAGTCATATCATATCCAACTCCGTCTACTTTTCTAAGTTCGTATCCACTTGCAGTTTTTGCATAAGCCTTCTTTGAAAGAATTGCTCTTGGATATGCGGTTTTAGTTAAATCTTTTCCAGTAAGTTCAAATGTTTGTTTATATTTCTCATCGGCGTCGTTAGCCTTTTGGTCTACGCTTATGATTGAAAAATCAGCGCTTGCATCGTCAGCCGTCTTTTTAATAAAGAATTCAACTGAAACAACTGCCTTGTTATCTATAAGTTCTACTTGATAGTAAGCATCATCGCTTACTTTATTTCCATTAACAGTTATAACGTTATCTTGAGCACCCAAAAGCAATACTATTGGAGTTGTAGCATCAGCATCGTCATCTAAAACGTTGTATTCAGAAACAATTTTCTTGTCGTAAACGTTTTCTTCGTTAACAACTTTAACGTTACCATTTTCGCCTAAAGAACTTGCAGTAACTTTAAGAACAACTTCCATACCAGCAGGAGCGTTAACCACAAACTCTAATTCTGCACCAGAAACGCTTTGTTCTAACACTAATTGATTTTCAAACTTAACCGTTTCGCCAGTTTTTACAGAAGCTACGATATTGTTATCTGCATATTTTACTACGTCACTAACTTTGTCGTCTCCATCATAAACAGAAACGTATCCTGGACGATATACTGTCGCTCCCCCATCTGCAAAAGCAGAGGTCATCCCCATCATGCAGAAGCCACTAACGAGGAATGATAACATAAGCGCAAATAATATTAAAATTTTATAGGATTTAGCCGATTTCATTTTAAGCGTAATACTCCTTTTATTCCATCATACTATACTTGACTATTTTACACTAATAAAAAGTTTTTGTCAATGTGGTTTTATTATTTTTTATAAA
>JAFVWA010000159.1 GCA_017501885.1 Clostridia bacterium
AAAAAAGCGAAAGTATGCTCCGCCATACTTTCCTTATTTGCCCATTTGCGAAAAGTTTATGCCACAATTACGGCAATTATAAGAGCAGGTAAAGAAAATTGCCACACTTACAAAACGGATACCGTTTGCGTTATTGCTTGTTGTGTGGTTTGCTTGCCGGTGTTTGCCTGAGCGGGTTAGCGCTTGGGGGGATTCGGGGGCGCGTCTTTATGACGCCCCCAAACCCCTGCGCAACCGCAACGCACCACGACTTATATATATATTAAATGTAGAAAAGTAGAAAAAATAGGATTACCAACGGTAAACGCACTTTTGAGCCTGTCAAAGTGCGTTGTAGATTTTGTAGATTTTGTAGAAAAAATAGTTGACTTTTAGATTAAATTGATTTATAATTGATAAAAATACTTAAAGGGGGATTAACCTTGACAAAAGAATTAACGCAAGGAATAGACGGACAAGGCAAGAAATTACAAAGCCGTATTTGGTTTTTTAGTTTAGTTGACGAAGAAAACGATATTCCAAAAATTATTGAAAATATGAAAGGGTGTTCCGCTCTAAATGTTTTTACTATTCGCCACGATAAAGACAAGATAAAGCAAGACGATGGAACAACAATTCCAAAGCGACCGCACCACCATTTTGCACTACGATTTGAAAATCCTACTCTATTATCCGTTGTCGCTAATATTTGCGATTTGCAACCTTGTGATTATCATTTAGTCCAAAAAGCAAAAAATTGGCGTGCGTCCTGCCGTTATATGTTGCACCTTGACCAAAAGGACAAGCATTTATACGATATAAAGGAATTGCAAGTTCTAAAAGGTCAAAAAGATGATTATTATAATGTCGCTATCGGTAAGGCACAAGTTGTTACAACTGATGCGGATTTATTCCCCGATTTTGGCAACTTTGATAAAATCCCTTACAAGCAACAATATTTAGATATTTTTGAAAATGTAGACGAACCAAAACGAAGAAATCTTCTTGTGCGTGAACTTAAAATCTCTTGGGAAAATTATTTAGATAAAAGGCGGTTTGAAATGGAAAATAAAAAAGTAAAAGTTATATTTATTGAAGGTAAAGCAGGTTCAGGCAAAAGCACTTTTGCAACAAGTTTAGCAAAGAATAACAAAAAGACTTTTTGCGTTAGTAGTTCAAGCAATGATATTTTACAAGATTATACTTGCGAAGATTACTTGATATTAGACGATTTAAGGGACGATACATTCACTTTTGTGGATTTACTCAAATTACTTGATAACTTCGTTATAAGCACCGTTAAAAGCCGTTATAAGAATAAATTGTTCTTAGGTGAATATATTGTTATAACCTCCGCAAAACCGCTTTGCGAATGGTACGCAGGAACAAGCGAAGATAGGCAACAACTTTTCCGCCGTATAAATATGTTTGCTCGTTGCCATAGGAACGGAAATTCCCTTGTTGCAGATGTCTATTTACCAAAGCCAAAGGAAAGAGCCATTGACGAAAACGGAAAGCCAAACGGAACTCCTATTCCTACTCCTATAATGGACTTATCGGAACAAGATATTCAATCGGTTGAAGATTGTTGGAAAGCTCTTGGAATAGACCTTGAAGTTCTCGCAAAGAAAATTGCAAAGCCTATTCAAAAATCCTTTTTAGAAGAGATAGACGACGACGAAAGCCCGTTCTAAACTGATAAAGTAAGACAGTCAAGGAAAAAGACAAAAAAGTTTTTTTGCCCGACTGTCTTTTTTTTTTGGTTGTTTTGTCCGTACAAAAAAAGTTTTTTTCGCCTTGACGGTCTGGGGAATTATAACCCACGCTAAAAAAAGCGAAAGTATGCTCCGCCATACT
>JAFVWA010000160.1 GCA_017501885.1 Clostridia bacterium
ATTAAAAAATTAGAAAGATTATATCCCTCGATTGAATATGTAAATCGTCTTATGACACATAGTTGGGGGCAACGAGTAATCCGCTTCTACGACTTGGACGGCAACTTAATCGAAGTAGGAACACCGATATAATCAACAAATTCTAATGTAGCGAGACTTATTATGGATGAAATTTTAATTAAAATAATAGTATGTTTTATTGCAGGTGCTGGGGCAGGTATTGGAACGGGTTTTGCAGGTATGAGTGCTGCCGCCGTAATAGGACCTATGCTCATAACGTTTTTAGGTGTTCCTGCGTATGATGCGGTAGGAATAGGGCTTATAAGCGACGTTTTAGCAAGTTTAGTTAGTGCATATACGTATAAAAAGAGCGGGAATTTAGACGTAAAAAATAGTTTACCTTTACTCATAAGCGTTCTTGTTGTTACGATGATAGGAAGTTTTGTTGCGAGTTTTTTGCCCGAACAAGTGATGAGTGGAACAATGCAAATTGCTTTGATTATAATAGGTTTGCGTTTTATTATAAGTCCTGTAAACAAAACGAGGGAGCAGTTAGAAGAGAGTTCTTCAAAATCAAGATTTATTAAGGCAGTAATTGGTGGGGTGCTCGTTGGTTTTATTTGTGGTTTTGCAGGTGCAGGCGGTGGAATGATGCTTCTTCTTGTTTTAACTTCGTTTCTTGGTTATCCTATGCATTTGGCGGTTGGAACAAGCGTGTTTATTATGGCGTTTACGGCACTCACGGGTGGTGTTAGCCACTTTATAATTGGTGGAGTTCCCGACGTTCTTTGTCTTGTTCTTAGTGTTGTGTTTACTTTGCTTTGGGCAAGAATTGCAGCTAAAATCGCCAACAAATCTAACGCTAAAACGTTAAACCGTGTAGTCGGTATCGTTATGATTGTTACTAGTATCGTAATTTTAGTAGTGAATTATCTTTTATAAGTGAACAACCGGGCTAGTATTTACTAACGAATAAAAATGTCAAAAAGTCTTGACTTTTAATTTATAATTGATATAATAAAATGATTTAACAAAATAAGAGTTAAATGGGTGGCATGGGCGAAAGGAGATATAGTATGCATGATTTTATTTATGTAACAAAGAAAGAGTCAATGCCTGTGAAAAAAGAACTGATTAGGCTAATCAATGAAGTTCAAAATCTTGTTCGACAGAATTTCACATTTCGATTTGATTTTGTTGGTAGTAGCAAAAGGAACATGGTGACTTATGATAGAAAGTCAAATATCGGGTATGATTTTGACGTAAATATAGAAGTAAATGATGATAACGAAAAATATTCACCCGATAAAATTCGTTCAATTATAATGGCAGCAATAAATAAAGTAGTTTCAAAATATGGATATGATTTTTGTGAAGATTCGACGAGTGTGTTAACTATAAAGGTTAAAAATACTGCTAGGTCAAGAATAATGCACAGCTGTGATTTTGCTATAGTTTATAATTGTGAAAATGGAGACCAACAATACATTAGGTTTAATAAGGATAATCAAAATTACACTTGGGAATATAGGGGAAAAGGAATTGCTGATTTATCTCAAAAAATAGAATGGATAAAAAGAAATAAACTTTGGAACGAATTGAAAGATTATTACATAGAAAAGAAGAATAATAATACTAATCCCCAAAAACATTCTCGTTCTATTTTTGCTGAAACAGTAAATGAAATATGTCAAAAAAACAATTATTAGAAATAATAGTCGGTGGCTAAAACCACCGACTTTTTCTATACTCAAATTCAAATCTTTTATTTGAAAAGTCGAACATTTGGTATTGCATTATTTAACTTGAGCGTGTATAATGACATTAAAATAATACCAAGGGATATTTTTATGGCAGCAAATTATAATAAACTATGGAAATTGCTTATTGACAAAGGTATGACAAAGACCGATTTGCGTATGAAAACTGGTATGTCTAC
>JAFVWA010000161.1 GCA_017501885.1 Clostridia bacterium
GGTATAGGTGCATCTGTATATGGAATAAATAAAGATGAATGGGTATATATAGGTGCGCCTGCTGAATCAAATGTTGATATATCCGTATATGATTATATAATGATTAATAGAGGTGGAAACCCCACGAATAATATGACAATGATATTTAGTTAAAATCCCTTGTCTACTCTTGTAGTCAAGTGGATGACAAGGGTAGAAAGAAGGATAAATGGCTTTAATAGAAATGAATTTTGCTAGTGCAGGGGAGAATGAAGTAAAACAAGCTGAGTTTATTGGCGCACTTTCATCTTATACATTCGATAAAGACTATGCGTGTGTAACAATAATACAATGGGATAATAATAACACAAACTATGCGAGTTATGCCAAGATAAATGGAAACTCTCCCGATATTGCAGAATCTAGGTTATTTGGTAGTATTTATATTTCCACAGGAATATTTATCAATGTAAAAAAGGGAAGTGTTTTTACTACAAGCCCTTCAATATCGTTTCTTATGTATGGAGCAAGTTATTAAGAGCATACTGAAACGTGGCGACAATAAAAATTTATAAAAGTATTGACAAAATATTTATAATATAATATCACTATCAAAAAAGGTAAGTGATATTATTTATGTATGAATATTTAAGAAATGCTTTTGTGGTAATAATACATAGAAAGTATGTAATATGAACGAACAAATTAGATTAGGTGATGTTACAGGTTTTGATGACGCAGAAGTTATTGAACTTGAAAATGACGTTTATCTAGTAATAGATGATGGGTATGATAATACAGAAGATTAAATCTAAGTTTAAAAATGTTAAAGCATTAGATGTATATGTTACATTTTCAATATTATCACTTATAGTATATACTGTTATATCTCAGATACTATCAGTATATTATGGTGTAATATTAGACACATTAACCACTTGTTTCTTTGGATTCTTTGGTGGAGAAATTGTAACGTGCGGTCTAATTAAGATATTTAAACTTAAAGATAAAGAAAAAAACTCCGAAGAAGTTGACGGAGTGGGTTGACAATTTAATATTTATATGATATAATATATGTGATAGAAAAAACTTATTAGTTTTTGTAAGGGTTAAGTCTGACTAAATCCTAGTTTTTAATTGAACCTATCACACATTAAGGTTGTAGTTAATTGCCCTATATGGTCAGTTAATGATTTTGGGTGTGATATATACTGTGCCTTTAAGGGTATTAATAAATGAACGAAAGTCGTTTGAGGCTTTCAGCAGAAGCGGTATCTAGTGGGGTTTAATTTGCGGATTAAATCATTCATTAAAAGTCTAAAACCACTAATATCAATTCTGTACTTAACGAAAGAATAGCGGTGGTGTTGACTTTCAATAGACGGATATGTGAAGCGTTGAGCGAAAGCAGACGAGATAATATCTTTAAGTAAGACATATCGGTTAAACTTTAGATAGAACCACAAATTATAGGGTAGACTTGCCTATCTATATGGTAGTGGTAATTTTAGGGCGACAAGTCAGATTAGTTTGAGTCGGGGCGACTAATCAAATTACATAGGGGATTCCTGTTGGCGAGAAGTGGTAAGGCAACCATAAGTATTCCAAACAAATGCAGGTGGGAACGAGTCGTAGACAAGGAGAAGGACAGGGTACGACAATATAAAGGATATTAGAAAGGATTTAACTTTAGTAGTTGATATGTAAGTACCTGCAAAAAGTTTACCTTTCTTTATATGTTTGTTCTCCGTGAGTGACGGGAACGTTAAAATGTAGAATATCACTCACTTATATGCTTCTTTAAGAAATTTCTTAA
>JAFVWA010000162.1 GCA_017501885.1 Clostridia bacterium
ATAATACCTTGCCTTGACGTAAGAGATGGCAGGGTGGTTAAAGGAACTAATTTCACAGGGATAAAAGACGTTGACAGCCCTGTTGAACTTGCAAAATTTTATAACGAAAGTGGTGCAGACGAACTTGTTTTTTATGATATAACTGCATCACACGAAGGGCGCAAACTGTTTGCCGACGTGCTTCGTGACGTTGCAAAAAACATTTTTATTCCACTTACCGTTGGTGGTGGCATAAACACTGTTGACGATTTTGACCGTGTGCTTAAAGCCGGTGCAGACAAAGTCAGCGTAAACAGTGGCGCAATAAAAAACCCAATGCTTATCGAACAGGCTGCAAAAAAATATGGCAACCAGTGCGTTGTGCTTTCTATGGACGTAAAGCGTGTTGACGGCAAATTTGTTGTGTTTGCAAAAGGCGGCAGAGAGTGCACAGGCATAGACGCAATCGAATGGGCATATATGGGTCAGGAAACGGTGCAGGCGAACTTGTGCTAAACAGCATAGATACCGATGGCGTTAAGGGCGGATTCGACCTACAAATGCTTAGTGACGTATGTAGTGTGGTAGATATACCGGTTATTGCATCGGGTGGTGCAGGAAAGATAGAAGACTTTAGCGAATTATTCAAGCTAAAGGGAGTAGATGCAGGTTTAGCTGCAAGCATATTCCACTTCAAAGAAGTCAAAATACGAGAGCTAAAAGAATATCTTAGACAAAACAATATCCCCGTGAGGTTATAATTATGACGATTAACGAACTAAAATTTGACGAAAAAGGACTTATAACGGCTGTAGTACAAGATTTTTATTCTAAAAAGGTATTGACCGTTGCATATATGAACAAAGAGAGCTTGGAGATTACCATAAAAGAAGGTAAAACTTGCTTTTATTCTAGGTCAAGACAAAAACTTTGGAGAAAGGGCGAGACTAGTGGTAACTTCCAACACGTAGTTAGAATTACTGCCGATTGTGATGGCGACGCTTTAGTCGTTGAAGTTATAAAAGACGGCCCAGCGTGTCATTTGGGTACCGATAGTTGTTTTTCCAATACCTTGATTGAAAAAGAACTCGGTGAATTTTGCATAGACGACCTATATGCACTACTAAAAGGAAGAAAGGAGAAACTTCCCGAAGGTAGTTACACTACCTACCTATTCCAAAAGGGTAAAGAAAAGATACTCAGAAAGGTGGGAGAAGAGTGTACCGAAGTCATAATCGGTGCTATGAAGGACTCAAAGGATGAGACTATATATGAAATAGCAGACCTAACCTACCACACCTTGGTACTTATGGTAGAGATGGGCATATCTGTTGACGAGATAAAGAGTGAACTTGCTAGTCGTCACGTAATTGACAAAAAGGTAAAACAGGAGACGATGAAATGATAAAGGTAACTTCATCTATCCACAATCATTGTACCCATTGTGATGGCAATAACTCAGCGTGGGAAATGGCAGAGTCGGCATATCTTGCAGGATTTACTGATTTTGGATTTTCTTCGCATAGTCTTATAGAATGTACCCCTGCTGTGTGGGCAATGAGAGATGAAAAAGCTTATATAGATGAAATCAACGCTATAAAAAAGGCTTATGAAGGTAAAATGCGTGTCTATTGTGGCTTGGAAGTAGATTATTTTAGTTTACCTAGAGAAAATAAGGGCTTTGATTATCTTATAGACTCGGTGCATAAGCTTTATAAAGACGGCAAATATTTTAGCGTTGATAGTAGTCGTGAACTATTTGAA
>JAFVWA010000163.1 GCA_017501885.1 Clostridia bacterium
GCGTGATATAGTATTAAAAACTATATAATATAATAAACGTTTTAAAGTGCTTTTTTGGGCGTTTGTGGGCGTTTTAGGGCGTTAGAATATAAATATACTAGAAAAGTAAAAAAACCGCTGAAAACGCTTAAAAAACGCCTTAAAACGTATTTTATACTAAAACGCTAGAAAAGAACGACAACAAAAAACTAATAAAAAAGCGGTATATTATACCGCTATAAAAGGCACAAAAAAAAGACTATGCTATAAAGCATAGTCAATAAATACAGCCTTGTAACATTTCTTTTCATAGTCGTAGATTACGCCACAATTACCGCCATTATAAACAGCGTCGCGCCATCCTTGAGATTCAGCAAAATGATACATTTTACGATAACGTTCGTTAGCGTTTGCGCCTTGCTTGTTTTCTTCAGCGTTTAACTCTTCAGCCTTATAACAAGCATCTTCAAGGTCACCAACGAAAACGGCACGTTGTGAAATAATAACCACGTTGCGTTGCATCGTTTCACTGATTGCGTTTACCTTGTCGCTCTTGCTTGTAAAGTATTTAAGAATAGGACACAAGAAATCACTTTCAGCACGTTCTACAAACTCATTATAACAAGCGATTTCATCGATTAACTGGTTGCCCGTTTGTTTAGTGTTTGGGTCAAAAGCGTGTTCATCAATGTAGCCATTTACTTGGTGGCGTTTAATAACAATATACTTGAAAGCGTTGCCGTTGTGGTCTTTCACGTGACAAGTTTTAGAAGCGCCACGCTTACAATTACGAGTTGAGCGACCATATAAGTTTAATAAATCGTTTTGATTGTACACAGCGCCACGTTTGGCGTTTGTGTTTAGTGCGATGCACCATTCAAGAAGTGTTTGCGGGTCGCTTTTCTTTTCACTTGCTAGGTGTGCACTGAATGCTTTTACTTGAGAATTTTTTGTTGTCATTGTCATAATTAATTACCTCCTATAATGACTTTACTTGTGAAAGTTTCACAAGCATTTATTCAATTTTCAATTATATTATACACCTATGAAATACGATTTCAACTATTTTTTATATTGAAAGTGTGAAAATTGCATCGTGTATATTATACCGTTGTTTATAGCGTTGTGGGTGTGTGTATAATATACCGCTTTCAGCATACCACGGTATAATATACCGAAAAGAAAAGCACAACGGCACAACGGTATAATATACACGCTTATACGCTCGTATAATATACCGCTTTTCTTAATATGATTTTTTTATCTAATATCATATAGAGCGCCCTATTTTACAATTTTTTTGAGTTTTTCTTTTTTATAATATGATTAATGAGGTACATCTCTTCCTCACCACCCAAATCACCTATCCGTACATATCATCAACACTCCCAGCAACTCTCTAGCAGCTCCCAAACACCCTAAAATTAATGTCATATTCTTTCATTCATCTAATCTACTCCCTACCAATTATCTCTCTACTCCCTACCAACAATCCCACAACCAAACCTCTCATCTACCCCTCAATAACCCCTCAAATACATCACCCATACCCCTCAC
>JAFVWA010000164.1 GCA_017501885.1 Clostridia bacterium
AAGGTTTTAATGCCAAAAATACACGAAAAAGAAATCATTAGGCTTGAATCCAACGATAAGATTGACGAAGTTGGCGATATGTTATACGTTGTTGAAAGCGGTTCAGGACTTACAAAACGTCAAAAAAGCTATCACGATAACACAGAGCTGAGAGATTCTGCTATTATTACCTTATTCTTAGGAACAGGTATTCGTATTAGTGAGTTAGTTGGACTAAACATTGAAGACTTTGATTTTAAGAATCGAAGTTTTATTGTAACGAGAAAAGGTGGAAATAGAACTGTTTTATATTATAATGATCAAGTAGGCGTTGCTTTGGAAGAATATCTTTTAGCAAGAGAAAATGACGAAGAAAATCCAAAAAACGAGCATGCACTTTTTCTATCTCTACAAAAAAAACGCATTTCTACAAGGACGGTTCAAGAACTTGTAAAAAAATATGCTAAAATTGTTTCTCCCCTAAAAAAAATTACTCCTCACAAATTGAGGAGCACTTTTGGCACTAATCTTTACAGACAGACTGGTGATATTTACGTTGTTGCTGACTGTTTAGGACATAAAGACGTTAATACAACAAGGAAGCATTACGCAGCGCTAACTGACGATATTAGAAAGAAAGCGGGTATTGATTTTAATATTCCACAAAAAGATTAAAACGGCTTTTTTAAGCCGTTTTTAATTATCATCAGTAATAATTTTATCTATTTTTATAATCTTATAGTTTTTATCGGGTTTTAAGCATTCCCCACAACTATCACATAGTTTCTCAGGGTTAAGATCACAATATTGGTCGCACTCACCGCATTCAATACATTCCCTATCATATTTAGAACATCTATATTTTTCCATGTTTAGCACTTCCTCTTTTATATTATAACATAAAAAGGATTTTAAGACAAGGAAAAATTAAACAAATGTTTTGACAATGTGAAATTTTTATGATAAAATTTAAATATGAAATACGATCAAGATAAAATAAATTCGGTTTATGATTACATAGTTCAATATGTCACCGATAACGGTTATCCCCCTTCAGTTAGAGAACTTTGTGCAAAATGTTCTGTTAAATCAACAGCAACAATGTATTACTATATTGAAAAACTTGTTGAGTTAGGGCTTTTAGTAAAGTCCCCACTAAAAAAACGTTCTATAAGTTTGCCTTCCAAAATAAAATCTATTACACAAATTCCGTTGATTGGAACAATTACTGCGGGAACTCCTATTTTCGCCGTTGAAAACCTTGAAGGCTATATTCCCCTTCCGGCTGATTTTTCCAATGGAAAAGAATGTTTTGCACTAAAAGTAAACGGAGAAAGTATGATAAATGCGGGCATTCAACATAATGACGTAATTATTGTTGAAAAGCAAAATGACGCTGAAAATGGACAAATTATTGTGGCTTTAATCGACGATAGTGCGACGGTCAAACGTTTTTATAAGAAAAAAGATAAGGTGGTTCTCCACCCCGAGAATGACCAAATGAAAGATATGGTTTTTAATAACGTTAAAATACTTGGCGTGGTTAAAGGACTGATGCGTAAATTTTAATTAAAAAACCCTATTAAAAATAGGGTTTTTCTTTTTATAATTTTAGATTCTTTAAAACAATTTTGCAATGTTCATAAGTTAAACCACCTTGCATATACGCTATATACGGTGGTTTGATTGGCGCGTCTGCCGATAATTCTATTGACGAGCCTTGAACAAAACATCCTGCCGCCATTATAACTTCGTCTTCATAACCTGGCATATCCCAAGGTAAAACTTGAACAAAGCTATCAATTGGTGAATTCTTTTGAATATTTTGGATAAATGCTATTAATTTATCCTTATCGTTAAATTTTATCGCAAGAATAATATCGTTTGGTTTAGTAAGGGGTGTGGGTGACGTAATAAACCCTAAATCTGACAAAACTTTCCCGAACAACAAACTACCTTTAACCGCTTGTAAAACTATGTGTGGCGCTAAAAATAGTCCCTGATAGAAATATTGATATCCAGGCGTGTATGAACCAACTTCCCCACCTATTGAGGGTGCAGTAAGGCGATTTTCAACCATATCAACATATACTTTCTTTCCTGCAACGTATCCGCCAGTCGGCGCAATGCCACCGCCAGGATTTTTAATCATAGAACCTGCTAAAAGATCGACACCTACTTCGGTTGGTTCTTTTTTATCTATGAATTCACCATAGCAGTTATCAAGCATAATACATCCGTTAAAATTTCTTTCTCTTACAAACTTTACAAGGCTTTCTATTTGCTTAATTGTAAGTGCATTTCTCCAGTCGTATCCCCTTGACCTTTGTAAGTAAATCATCTTAAGATTTGGGTTATTAAGTAAGAATTTTTCAATAGAGAGATAGTCAAAATCGTCGTCTTTTAATGAAATGTATTCAAATTTAACACCAAAGTCTTTAAGAGAGCCTATATTGTCACCTTTAATAACATCTTGCAAGGTATCGTAAGGCATTCCAGATACGGATAAAAATGTGTCACCAGGTCTTAAAACGCCGTATAAACAAGACGAGAGCGCATGAGTCCCCGACACAAAAGATGGCGAACAAATTGCTTTTTCTGCACAAAACACATCGGCAAAAAGCTTGTTTAAAGTATCTCTTCCGTCATCACCATAGCCATAACCAGTAGAACCGTAAAAATGACGTAATGCTATGTTGTTGTTTTGAAATGCTCTTAAAACCTTTTCCTGGTTAAATAATGCTATTTCTTCTACTTGTTTAAATAAAGGCTGTAATTCGTTTTCGGCTTTTTCAATTAGTTGGTTAATCATAATTCTTGCACTATCCTTTTTGCCAAGTTTTCAGGAGTATCTGGCTTAATAAGTTTTAAATTTTGTAATTTCTTAAAAAAAGTAATTTGACGTTTGGCATAATGCCTTGTGTTCAATTTAATTAGTTCTTTCGCTTGTTCTAACGTTAATTCCCCTTCTAAAAAAGGAAAAATTTCTTTATAGCCAATTCCTTGCATACATTGAAATTCTTTTTTAACCCCTTTATCGATAAGTCCCTTAATTTCTTCAACAAGCCCTAAATTGAACATTATATCAACTCTTTTATTTATCCTTTCGTAAAGGATTTCCCTATCAAAATCAACCGAATAAACATTATAGTCGTATTTAGGTATTAAATCATCTTTTATATCTGACTTCTTGATGTTTTGCTCTAAAATTTCCAATGCTCTAATAACTCTTTTTGAATCGTTTGGGTGAAGTTTAATCGCGCTTTCTGGATCTTTTTCCATCAAAATATCGTAAACAAATTGATTACCTTTTTCTAGTGATAAGTTTTTATAATATTCTCTTGCTTCTGGGTTGGCTTTACTATTTCCATAAGATAAATCATATAAAATTGAATTAATATAAAAACCTGTTCCGCCACATATAATAGGGACTTTTCCTTTGGAGAGTAAATTATCAATGATGGGCAATGCCATTTCCCTATAATCAAATACAGAAAACTCTTTATCAGGCGCAACCACGTCGATTAGATGGTGCTTTATATTTTGCCTTTCGTCAATCGTTGGTTTCGCAGTTCCAATATCTAAACCTGCGTAAACGTTCATTGAATCTGAGGAAATTATTTCAGTATTTAATAATTTAGCACATTCAACAGCTACCGCTGTTTTTGAACTCGCAGTTGGACCACAAATAATAAGTATTTTCTTTAAACTATTCTTTTGAACCATTTATCAATTTCCGTTCTTGAAATTTTTACAGCAACAGGACGCCCGTGAGGACATTTTAATCCTAAATTTTCCTTTAATTTATCTAATAAAATTTTAACTTCCGAAGAATCAAGCTGATCTCCTGATTTTATAGCCGATTTGCAAGCTTTTTGTGCAAGTTTATCTCTTAAAAGCTCTCCCGTTGAAAGACTTTTTAATTGATATAAATCCCCTAAAACATCTTGAAAGAAATTATCTAAATTCATATTTGATAAAAATATTGGAATTGAA
>JAFVWA010000165.1 GCA_017501885.1 Clostridia bacterium
ACCGAATTTGCCACCTGCGTGAAGCTTAGTCAAAACAACTTCAACGGCAGATATGCCTTCGGTACGGTGAATTGCAGTAGGAATACCTCTACCATTATCTTTAACGGTACAGGAATTATCACCGTTAATTTGAACGGTGATGGTATCACAATAGCCCGACAAAGCTTCGTCAATTGAGTTATCAACTATTTCTTGAACTAAATGATGAAGTCCACGAACGTCTGTAGAACCGATATACATACCCGGTCTTTTACGAACGGGATCTAAGCCTTCAAGAACTTGAATTTGACCTTCACCATAGTTATTTTTTACTTTGTTTGCATCTTCCATTTTGCACCTTAAAAAATAAATTTTTTGATAGCTATATTATAACACAATTGCTCCATTATTTCAAGTATAATTTTTATCTTTTAAAACTATTTATAGTTTTAATAGAGATTTTTTTGACGAATAAAAAAGACGACTTAAACAAATAATAATTAATGAGAAAATATACGTTATGATAGGTTGCAAAAGATGTAAAGATAACAAAAAAAGAATGCTTTTCAAATGCCCTGATTGTGGGGCTTTATATTGCGAAGATTGTGGAGAAAGTAATAAAAGAATTTGTCAATATTGTTATTCTGATTTGGATTTTAATTCATAAATTATACTGCACAAAAAATAAAGAGCGAAATTTTTTCGCTCTTTTAATTTTTATTCGAATAAATTACATAGTTAAATATTTTTCTTTAATCTCATTAAGAAGTTTTGTTTCATAATTAGCCAAACCCTTAATTTGACATCTAGAAGCTTCTTTAATACCCTTTTTGTAAAAGTCATCAAAGAATTCCCTTTCTCCTTTCACAAAAAGAATATAGGCCAATTTAATACGAACGTTAGTTAAATTGTTGTTAGAGTTTAAATATTTCTCTATTTCATAGGTCAAATCGTCAGCCTTGCTTTCGTCAAAATCAAAAGTACAAGCATTATACAAAGCGTCTGCTTTTACCGCATCCATAAGTTCTTTTGGAAAGTATTCTTCTAAAGATAAAAGTCTTTCGGTGGTCTTTTTGGCGTTTTCATAATCACCTAAATCTAGAAAGTAATTATATCTTGCGTTTAATAAGAATAAGAAATTAAAATCATCTTCTCTTAATTGTGGTAATTCAAAATATAAATCTTTATCTATTTCGGCAGGCGTTTTCCCTTGATAACTTTCAGCTTGAATTTTTAAAAGATTGACCATTACTTTACTGCTATCATCTTGCTTTTTAAGCCCTAGAATAACAGCTCCGTCGTTCTTTACTCCTTCATTTTCCATAGGCAAAATATTATCCAATATAGAGTAAACACCAACAGGCAAAAGCATTACCCATAAACAATAAGCCCACATAGGCAAAAAGGACAAAAATAAAGGAATAACGCCAAGCATGGTAGGAATTATTGAAAATAGCACGCCACCACGCGTCATATTTATAAATCTCTTTTCAACGTCGTCACTTGTCGTTGGAATCATTTCCGTATAGCCCGCTTGGTACCCCATAGAAGTAAAAGAAAACTTAATTTTCTTTTTAATTTTTGCCCATTTTAGAAAGAAAATTGTCATAGAAACAAATGCGAAACCATTTTTCTTACCAAAAAAGACGTGGCCCAATTCATGAAACAATGTAGTTATTATACTTGCAAGCAAAGCACCACCGATAAGTAAAAACATTAAAGCACAAAAATTATC
>JAFVWA010000166.1 GCA_017501885.1 Clostridia bacterium
AAAGAAACAGCAAATTTCCGTCCTTGAAACCTACAAAAAATCCATTATTTTCGAATACGTAACCGGCAAAAAGGAAGTGGTATAATATGATTGCCGACAAAATTTACCTGTGGGGCATTTTAATATTTTATCTTGTTTTTATCATTTGGTATTGGATGATTAATGATAAAGAAAAGGGAATTTATTTCATTGGTGATTACGGTAACAAAGTAAAAGCAAATCATATTTGGCGTTTTGCCTTCTTTTTGGCTTTTTCTATATTAAGTTTCATTTTTGCTTTTTTAGAGTTGCAAATGAACTTTACAAAAATAGTAGCAGCATTATTCAGCACAGTTTCTTTAGGTATTTTCTTTTATGATATATTCATTAAAAATGTGAAGCAAGAAGAATATGTTGCAAAATTGCAAAATCAAGCGTTGAAAGAAGTGCAAATAGAAGAAGTCTTTATATTAGAAGAAGATAAAGCAGATTATAACTTATCGGGTAATGATGATACCATGATGGTTAAAGTAATCAGGGGAAGAGAAGGACTTGCGTTAAGTCTGCGGATGAAAGATAAAAATTTAGTGTTCACTCCAAAATGTGAAATGACGGAAAAAGAAATTGACTTTTTTTGCAAACAACTGAATTTTTATTGGACGGAAAATCGGGCTATTCCCGAAACGATAAAGATTTTTGAAGATAACAATTTATATAACTATGATAAACAATATATTTGGCATTACTCGCCTCGATTTAAGCCCGAAGCAATGGCAAAAATAAAAAAGGTGCTTAAAATTGTTGGGATTATAGCAGGGGTTCTTTTTGTGGGATTTTGGTGTGTATTATCACTTATCGAAAGCAGTGAAAATGAATTTTTACAATTCATAGCAAATGCGGTATCGGATTGGTTGTTTGGCGGAAATTAATAAAAAAGTAGATGCTTATGAAAAAATTATTTGATTTTAGTGATGACAATTTTATATTAGATAAGCTTTGGGCTTGGCTTAAAAAGAAAGTTCCTAATAAAGTAATTGCTGTACTGTTGGCAATTTTATTAGATGTAAACTATATATGCTTGTTTTTTGGCTTCTTCGTGATGCCATTTATTTCCTATTCATCAGTGACGTTAAAAGTTGTTTTTAGTATTTTATGGGGAATGTCTTGTGCGGTATGGATAATTTCCTTGATTGATGATTGGAAAAAACAATCAAAAGACGATAAATGGAGTACGGTCATTGGCTTATTTTGCTTTATTGTTTTCTTCGGGTTGTGCTTTGTAAACAATAATTATTATCATTTAGGTAAATGGTGGCAAATAGCTATTGTTTGTGCGATGCTGTTATTGTCGATAGTGGCAATTTATAAATTCATTAAGGAGTTGATAAAAAATCCCAAAGATACTTTGGCATCGTTGTTAATGGGCGTTTTATTGGTGCTTGGCTTTTTATGTATATTAGCTTCAAGTTTAGACGCATTGGAAATGGATTTAAGGAAAAAGCTTTTGATTACAGGTGCTTTCAGTGTGGCCTTGCCTATTCTTGCTTTGATAATAGCGTATATACTTGGAATATCCAAGCCCAAAAAAGTAATAGAATATGGCTCGTTGATTATTTTTTGTATACTAATCTTGATTGGCATATCTTATATCATTTCTTTTCTTAATCCTGACATTGATGGCTATGAGACTTTTGTAACGTTATTTGCTTCTTTATTAGGTGGTGGATTAACATTGGTCGGTGTTGCATGGACAATTAAAGATGGGAATGATAAAAGACAAAAAGAATTAGAGCGTATTGAAAACGAACGCAAGGAAGAAGAACGAAAAAAATATCGCCCGTTTGTAAATGTTTATACAAATAAAGAAGATACACCTAATCATACGATGACGATTAAAAATATAAATTTTTCTTCGTCGTGCGATTCACCGCTCTATACGATAAAGCCGTTTTGCATTAGAAATACGGATTTTACGTCATTTTGCATTAAAGGGATATATTTTAATAATCGTGAGGTGACATGTTCTCCGCTTTCTTATATTGATAAAAAATGGATTGTTTGTTTTGATTTTACTGAGAACTTGCGTATGGATGAAGTATTAAATTCAATGGGTATATTGGCAACGGATTTGTTGGGGAATAAATATTGTATACCATTTGATTTTAAAATCGTAATCAATGAGGATGTTGCTTTTGTCAAGATTGAAGGTTGCTATTTAGCACAAATTATTACGGAGAAAACAGATGAATAACATACTTTCGGAAAAAGAATATCAACGATACATAATTGATGAATTGACAAGCAAGAACGGTTATATCGAACGTCCTGCGACTGCATATGACCGATTCTTTGCCGTGGATAGAGAAATGCTCTTTGGCTTCTTAAACGCAACGCAAGAGGATACCATGTCTGCGCTGAGAAAGGTATATAAAGACAAATTGGAAGAAACGCTTGTCAATTATCTTAATTCCGAAATGACAAAAGTAAAGGGCAGTTTACTGTCCGTATTAAAACACGGGATTGAGCTTGCAAATTACAAATTGGAACTTATGTATTCCAAACCT
>JAFVWA010000167.1 GCA_017501885.1 Clostridia bacterium
TATCGTATAAAGATTATCCTGCTATAATAAAAAACAAAGATAAGAGTGTATTAGTAAAGACTAACGAATTAAATAGTACAAATTATTTAGAATATGTTAAAGTTGCTTTTGACGTTACTACAGGCAAATACGGTAACGGTATAAACAGAAAAGAAAAAATAACTAAGGAAGGGTATAATTACGATACAGTACAGAGTATTGTAAATATAATTGTTCAGTATGGATAATTTCAGAGCCAGAACAACGGTAAACGACCCTACACCCATGCAAAACAATCCTTGGTGGTATAGTAACGGCAATCCTTTTTACGCTGTAGAAAGTGGTGGATATCATCCTTTAGGATTACCTAATTGTACTTGTTATGCTTATGGCAGATGGGCTGAAATCAGAAACTCTTTTAGCGGCATAGATTTATCACATGGAAACGCTAAACAATGGTGGTGGTATGCCAAAGAAAAAGGGTTACATACAGGTCAAATACCACGGTTAGGGGCAATATGTTGTTATGGTTATCCTGAAGGAACAGACGGTGATTGGGCAGGACACGTTTCTGTTGTAGAAGTTGTGCAGAAAAAACAAACAACAGGTGAAATTATAATAGAAACATCAAATTCTTTTTATAACGGTGATTATTTTTATTATGATAATTCGGGGCTTTCATCTGCTAATAATTATACGCCCACATATGTACTTAATCACCCAAATGCTCAGTTTTTAGGTTTTATATATATTGATATTGATTTTATCAATATATCCATACCTGTAATTTCAGCTATATTAGGTAATTGGCAAGTTGAAAGCGGTATAAACCCAGCTGTTTGGGAAAGTTTAAAAGACCCTGTAACAGATTTAGGGGCACCAGACAGATGGACGTATCAGTTTGCTATAGTTGACGGTGTAGGGACAGGTGGTTTTGGTTTAGGACAATGGACTAATGTAAATACACCAAACGGTAGATTGTATAATTTACATCAATATTGTGTAGATAATAATTATCTAGATGGTGACGGTTACGGTCAATTAGGTTTCTTTTTGTATGAAAATCTTTGGATGAGAAAGCCAGACCAGCGTACTTCAGCGAAAACATTAGAAGAATTTTTAGGTTTAAGTAGTGCTTCAGTTGAAGATTTAACATGGGATTTTTACAGGTGTTGGGAAGGCATAGATAACGGAACATATGATACAAGAAAAAACAACGCTTTAAGTATACAAACATATATTATAGCGCATATGTTAGATGACCCCGAAGATTTTCAATGGATAGCAAGAAACAATTATTTAACGCAAGATGAAACATTAAATAATGCTATGGTAGTCTATTTTTGGCTTACCGCAAACTATGAACCAACACCAATAAAAACAAAGAAAGGTATGCCAGTATGGATGATGTTAGATTATTATTTCGATATGTAATGTATTTAATCAGATGGCAGTTATCCACACCTATATTATATATTTGCATTAGTTTTCTGCCTTTTAATGATGATTTAAGTAAGACTATAATTGCAAATTTAATCGGTGGATTACTGTTTTTCTGGGTAGATAAATTTATTTTTAGTAAAGGGAGTGAGATTGATGTCCGTATTAAATAAAGACGATTTTATCAATAGTATTCATGCAAGAATTGGCACAGACAATTCCGATGAAAGTATTAAGTTTCTTGAAGATATGGTCGACACCTATGAAGATTTAGAAAAGAAAAGCACAGGTGACGGTGTAGATTGGGAACAGAGATACAAGGAATTAGACGAAACATGGAAGGCAAGATATAAGCACAGATTCCTCACAGGAACGAGTGTAAACCCCGATGACACCGATATAGAGGATGTTGTCACAGAGGAAGAAAAAGCAGAAACAATACAGATAAACGATTTATTTGAGAAAGAAAAGGAGTGATTTTATGCCTACAATTCCCGCAAAAGTGAAATTTACGGCAAAACCTTATGACGTATTAAACGCAATCAGAAATAACGCAAGTGCTAACTATCAGAATTACGTTCCGATAGCTACGGCAAGTGACGCAAGTATAAAGGAAATCGGTGCTATTATAATGGATTACGTAGCACTTCAGAACGAGTTCCTTTATGCGCTGGTAAACAGAATCGGTCTTGTACTTCTTACTAATAAGATGTTCGAGAACCCGCTCAGAATGTTTAAGAAGGGTAAACTTGATTTCGGTGAAACTATCGAAGAGATTTTCGTAAATCTGGCAGACCCGCATACTTATGATGTGGCTACCGCTGAAAATGAAGTTTTTAAGCGTCAGATCCCCGATGTAAGAGCCGCATTTCATATTCTTAACTATCAGAAGTTTTATAAGACTACAATTCAGCAGGAGCAGTTAAGACAGGCTTTCCTTTCGTGGAAGGGTATTGATGACCTTATAGCTAAGATTGTAGACAGTATGTATTCTGGTGCTTCTTTTGATGAGTTCCAGATGATGAAGTATCTGCTTGCAAGGAATATTCTTAACGGCAGACTTTATCCTGTGCAGGTTTCCTCTCTTAGCGCGGCTAACGCAAAGAGTATAGTATCTGTAGTAAAGGGTACTTCCAATATGCTTACGTTCTCTAATACGAAGTATAACGTAGCAGGTGTAAATAACTTTACCGATAAGAAAGACCAGATTATTATTCTTAACAGTGCTGCAGACGCTATAATTGACGTTGAAGTACTTGCAAGTGCATTTAATATGTCGAAGGCTGAATTTATGGGTCAGCGTGTACTTGTAGATAATTTCGGTGATTTCGATACCGACAGACTTGCACAGTTATTTGAGAATAACGATGATTATGAACCGTTCACTTCCGATGAGATTACAGCACTTAATTCGATACCTGCTGTAATTGTAGATAGAGATTATTTTATGATATTTGATAATCTTTATAACTTTACTGAGCAGTATAACGGTGAAGGACTCTATTGGAATTACTGGTATCATACTTGGAAGACGTTCAGCGTATCTCCGTTTGCTAATGCTGTTGTATTTGCTCCTGGTACGCCGTCTATTACAAGTGTTACGGTATCTCCTGCTACGGCCACTGTTTCCGCAGGTCAGAATTTCCAGCTTGACGTTGAAGTTGTTACTTCTAATTTTGCAAGTAAGGCAGTTAATTGGAGTGTGGATACTACCTCCGCAGGTCTTGGTGTTACAATCAGCGTTCTCGGTGAACTTCATATACCGTCTGACGTTGATAGTGAAACCGAAATCACAGTAACAGCTAAGTCTGTAGTAGATGCAACTAAATACGATACCGCTACAATTACAGTAGCTTAAATTTAAAAAGGGATTAGTTTATCTATAATATAGATTATGGGACGGTGGGAGGGAATAATATAAAAAAGAAAGGTGTAATTTATGGCTGAACGTATACCGAAAACAAATAACGACCCAGTTACTAATTTAGTAATGAATTACGTTACACCTAATAGTGATATATGGCTTCTTAGAGGTATAAATTTAAATAATACATATCAGAATACAATCTGGCATAGTGACGCAACACAACAGTTTCAGTATTTTTGTGCTTCGGGCAGCCAATTTGTAAAATATCATTTACAAAAATATTCATATCAGCGTTATAGCCGTGGCAGGATTTGGGTAGATTTACCGCTTGAAAATATACAGGATTGCAATTACCTTGTATTTAAAAATAGCGGTTTACAGAATAATAGTGAAGTATATTATGATAAAACACCTAATATCGGGGCGAACCCGCCACTGTCTAAAACATATTACTGTTTTATAACTAACTTTGAATATTCAAATAATAATACTACAATAATAGATTATGAAATTGACGTAATGCAGACGTATATGTTTGATTATGAGTTGGGTGAATGTTTCGTTGAACGTGAACATACAAATGACGATACAATCGGAAGTCATACAGTAGAAGAAAATTTACCGATAGGTGAATATTGGTTTTTACCTGTTACTTCTGCTGTAGATATACCCGAACCAACAGCAATGTCAACACCACCTACAAATGCACAAATAACAGCAAGAAATAATTATTGTAATAGTTATCGTGACGAAGTGAAAAACGGTAGAATTATAGCATTAGATAATGATAGAGAACCGTATTCCGTTGTAGTGTCTTGTGGTTTCGATTATGTAGACGGTAATGTAGAACCTGTAGAGGGAAATATGTACGGTGGTTTCTATAGCGGTTTAACTTATTTTTCGTTTAATGTTTTAGACGGCAGAACCGACACACAACAGACAACAGAGTCAGAAGTAAATACATTTTTAAAGAATGTAACTTCAGACGGCGCGGCTATAGACAGCATTTTGAATATTTATATGTTACCGCATTTTATAGCAAAATCGTTAAAAGCCAACCCCGAAACAGCATATCAAGATTTAGAGATTAAATTTCCTGCAAATACTGTATGGGATTTGTACAGTTCTAATACTCCCGAAGGCAACAGACAACCGAGAAATAAAAAACTTTATACCTATCCTTTCAGCTTATTATATATTACCGATAATATGGGTAATGCGGGTATGTTTAGATACGAATTTTTCAGTAGTGTAATTAGTAGTAGTGATATCACAACAGGCGGCGGCAGATATGACGCTAAATATCTGAATCAAAAAGAATGTGAATTTAGATTACAAGGTTTAACTACAGCAAATCCCGAAGTGCAGTTAGTCCCCGAAGATTATAATTTAACTGGTACTACACAAGGTGCAGACAGATTAAATTATAACGATAAAATAAGTATTTCAGCGTTCCCGCAATGTGCTTATAACGTAGATAGTTTTAAAGCATGGCTTGCACAGCATAGTCGTGTACTTATCGGACAGGCTGTAAATACAGGTATAGGTGTAGCGAAAAGTTTAGCTGTACCTGCTTTAAAAGGTGCAGAATTAACTAAACTTGATAAATTCAACGCAGGTACTGACGTATTAAGTCAAGCTGTTTCAAGTATAGCGCAAATTGCACAAGCTGAAGCGTTACCACCTCAAGCGCGAGGGCAGCAGACGCAGGCTTTACCTGTTGCAAACGGTAGTTTCGGATTTCAATTATATCATTTATATCCTCGTGCCGAATACGCACAGATTATAGATGATTTTTTTACAAGGTTCGGTTACGCTTGTAAAAGAGTTAAAATCCCTAATACTCACGTTCGTCAGAATTGGACTTATACAAAGACAAACGGTTGTATTTTAAAACACGGTACTAAAAAGGGATTACCTGCACAAGCTGAACGTATGATATGTAATATTTTCGATAACGGTATAACTTTCTGGTCTGGTAATGGTGTAATAGGTAGCTACGCAACAACAAGTAATTTACCGATAACACCTGCACAAACAAATTCGTAAAGAAGGTGATAAGTTGGGTGCATTTAAAAAAGATACGTTATTTAAACAATCGGCTTATAGAAATAAACGCGCATATCAAGTATATTTAAATAAGATTACTGAATTATGTATAAGTATGTTTGAATGGAAGAACCTACCCGAAACGGTAGACCCTCGTTATCTTGAACTTGCGTTAATGTCTGACGGACGTGCTGTATTTTTCAAAGATGAAGTTATGGGTTATTTAGCGTTAAGGTGTATGATAGGCGGCAGGTGGAATGTATACGATATACCTACAGAACGCACGGCATACGCTGTAAACGGTTATCAGAACAGATTGAATCCCGAAGATAGTGTTATTATATATAATAATATGCTTCGAACACCGTCTATAATGGAAATTGAAACTTACGCAGAACGTCTGTGGGATTTAGACCGTACAATAGATATAAATATAAAAGCGCAGAAAACACCGTTATTATTACAATGTAATGAAAAACAGCGTTTAACACTTATAAATCTATATAAGAATTATGACGGTAATATGCCTGTTATCTTCGCGGATAAGAATTTAGATATGGATAGTCTGGGTGTAGTTAAAACAGATGCTCCGTTTATAGCTGACGGATTATTCGCAATGAAAACACATTTATGGAACGAAATGCTCACATATATGGGCATTTCAAATATAAGCTATCAGAAGCGCGAACGTCTTATTTCCGATGAAGTTACACGTTCACAGGGTGGTACGATTGCGATAAGATACTCAAAACTTAACGCAAGACGGCAAGCGTGTGACGAAATAAACCGTATGTTCGGTCTTAATATATCGTGTGATTTCCGTGAGGATTACAGAATTAAAGACCTTGAATATATGATAAATAGTGAAAGTGAAGATGGCGAAACTAATTTAATGGCTGCAGGTGAAAAGGCAGAAGGTGATGAATAATGTCTAATTATACAACTGAAGTCAGATGGATTTGTGAAAGTATATACGATAACGGTACAATACCAACAGAAACGAAAAGCTATACACCGACCTACGAACGTGGGGGTATAGATGAACACGGTCTTGACACGAATAGTAGTACATTAGTAAGAACTAATTATATTAAATTCTATGATAGTGTGAATAATATACTTACCGTTACATTTCCCGATACTGCAACAGTATATTATTATGAATATTCATTACAGGGTTCGTATAACTTCTTATCGAGCGGCAGATTAACGAGTGAAGCGGGTTTATTTATCAATAATAAAAACTATTACAGGTTCGTTGTCAGTACCGATATTATTGCCGATTTAGAGAATATTACATATACCTATAAAATAGCGGAAGAGCGTACACCGAATAATATAGTTAAAGAAGTGCATAATAAAATATTCAATTTTCCTTACGAATTTTATTCAGACGTTACGGAAGATATAGAGAAATTTGAAAAGCAGTTTTTACTATATTATTATACACGCGAAATATGTGAAGAAACTGTAGGGTTATGGAAATTAAGATTACAGAATGAACTGAATCTTATAATGCCTAAGTATAAGGAATTATATAATACATTACAGTTAGAATATAATCCTTTATATGACGTAGAATACTGGCGCGAAAACGATACAGATAAGAACGGTGTTTCTGGTTATCGTACTAATTACGTTTATACCCCACGAGTTGAAACTACTAATACAAACGAACGTAAAATAGAAGAGAACGAAAGCAGAACCGAACAGAATAAGAATAAAATTGACGAAAGTAAAATCAGTAATGAAGGTATTACAAGAGCGAACGAACGTGATATTAACAAGGCAGGTGTTTCTGAACGTACTGATAACGGTACACGTTTTGATAATGACGGCAGTACCGATTGGGATTTATATTCCGATACCCCGCAGGGCGGTATTACAGGAATAGAAAATACTACAGACGGTACTACAACTGAAACAGGTGCGTTAGTTGCAAACGCATATTTAACTGACGCTCGGAAGAAAACGCATACAGGTAATGCAGACAGTACTACAAGCGCAACTTCAAAGAATACCGAGAATAATATATCTAATGAAAGTGAAAACGAGAATACAAACAGGAATACAAGCGGTTCGTCTTTACAGAATATCGAAGGTGAAAATACAGGCAGTACCGTAAGAAGTAATACAGACGATACTACGAACGTAACTTCTACGTTAGGTGAAAACACTACAGATACAACACACCACGCTGAGTCAAGTGACCTCAGAAATGAGAAAGAACACATATACGGCAAGACAAGTAATATAACATATCAGAAGTTAATAAAAGAATATCGTGATAATATAATAAATCTCAATAAAATGTTAATTGAAGAATTAAGCAGTTTATTCTTTGGATTATGGTAAGGAGGAATGTATATGCCTAATTTTATTCCCGAATTTAGCGGTTATAGTGGACAAGGTGCTTTCCGCTACTGGTGTCAGAAAGTATTACCTTTAGTTTACGATGACAGTTTAAGCTATTACGAATTACTTAATAAGATAGTTGTATATCTCAATAATACAATAGAAGATGTAGCGAAAGCTGAAGGTAATATAGACAGTTTACTTACAGCTTATACACAGTTACAGGGTTATGTAAATGATTATTTTGATAATCTGGATGTACAGGAAGAAATAAACACTAAACTCGACGCAATGGCTGAAAGTGGCGAATTATCTACTTTAATTGAGCCGTTTATTCCAAGTTTAGTTACAAGTTGGCTTGACGAAAATGTTATAATTCCTACAGGTGGAGTTGTAACTTTAGATCCCACATTAACAAGTGCTGTACAAGCCGCACCTGCTAAAACGGTTGGAGATATTTTTAATAATACAATCCGCTTTAAACGAGCATTAACAACGAACGATGTGCTTTCAGGTTCTGACAGAACTGTAACGGAAACAGGATATTATACAATGTCGATTTCTGTTTCACAGGCGTTGTTTGGTGTTAATGCGTATGGTGTGTTTTTTAATTTCAGAACTGACGCGGCTACGATTGAACAATTAGCTATATTTACAAACGGTACAGCTAAAGTCAGATATGGCTATACTGGTGATTTTAGTGATATTAACGGTGAAATATTAAATGAATTATTAAATAATTCAATTCGTTTTAAACGTGCGTTGACAACGAACGATATACTTTCGGGTTCTGAGAGAACTGTAACGGAAACAGGGTATTACACAATGTCGCTTGCTGTTTCACAATCGTTGTTTGGCGTTAATGCATACGGTGTATTTGTAAATTTTAAAGCCAATACAGCTACAGTTGAACAATTAGCTATATTCACAAACGGAAAAATTAAAATGAGATATGGTTCTACAGGTGATTTTATAGATATTGTAGA
>JAFVWA010000019.1 GCA_017501885.1 Clostridia bacterium
CTACAAAGACAAATGGATGAGAAACGTTGCAGAGTTCGACAACTATAAAAAACGCAACGCAAAGGTTTGGTCGGACGCTTTTAACGAAGGCGCTTCGGGGGTATTGCTCAAAATATTACCCGTTGGCGACAGCCTTGATTGGGCGCTTCAAATGGACCTTGACGAAAAGACTAAAGAAGGCGTTAAGGGTATAAAGAAAAAGTTCGAAGAAACGCTTGCTCAAATGGAAGTTGTTGAGTTTGATCCAACGGGCGAGCCTTTCGATCCAAACCTTGCCGAAGCCGTTATGCAGGTTGAAGGCGCAGAAGGTGAAGAAAGCGACACGGTTAAACAAGTATTCCAAAAGGGATACAAAATGAAAGACAAGATAATTAGATACGCTAAGGTAAGCGTAGTTAAATAAGGCGAGAGCCTATAATAATTTTGACAAATAAGGAGATTTATATTTTATGAAAACTATCGGTATTGACTTAGGAACAACTAACTCTTGCGTAGCAGTTATGGAAAATGGCGAACCCGTTGTTATTGCTAACGCTGAAGGTTCAAGAACTACTCCATCTGTAGTAGCATTCCAAAAAGACGGACAAAGACTCGTTGGTCAAGTAGCAAAGCGTCAAGCGGTTTCTAACCCTGACAGAACTGTTTCTTCTATCAAAAGACACATGGGCGAAAACTATAAAGTAACCATTGATGCTAAAGATTACACCCCACAAGAAATTTCCGCAATGATTTTATCTAAACTTAAAAAGGACGCAGAAAGCTACCTTGGTGGCACGGTAACCGACGCGGTTATCACCGTTCCTGCATATTTTTCTGACAGCCAACGTCAAGCAACCAAAGACGCAGGCAAAATTGCAGGCTTAAACGTTTTACGTATTATCAACGAACCTACCGCAGCCGCTCTTTCTTACGGTCTTGATAAAGAAGGCAAAACCCAAAAGGTTATCATTTACGACCTTGGCGGTGGCACGTTCGACGTATCTATTATGGAAATTGGCGACGGCGTTTTCGAAGTTTTAGCAACACACGGTAACAACAAACTTGGTGGCGACGACTTCGATAACAGAATAATGCAATATCTCGTTGAACAATTCAAGCAAAAAGAAGGCTTAGACCTTGCTAACGATAAACTCGCTATGCAAAGACTCAAAGAGGCAGCAGAAAAGGCTAAGATTGAACTTTCTGGAATGACCAGCACCAACGTTAACCTTCCATTCATTACGGCTGACGCTACAGGTCCTAAGCACCTTGACGTTGATTTAACCAAACAAAAATTTGACGCTTTAACCGCTGACCTTGTTCAAGCAACAATTAAGCCTTTACAAGACGCTATGAGCGACGCTAAACTTTCTTACTCTGATATCGACAAGGTTATCTTAGTAGGTGGTTCTACTCGTATCCCTGCCGTTGTTGACGAAGTTAGAAAGGTTACCGGTAAAGAACCTTTCAAGGGTATCAACCCTGACGAATGCGTTGCTATCGGCGCTGCTATTCAAGGCGGTGTTTTATCAGGCGAAGTTAAAGACGTGCTTTTATTAGACGTAACCCCATTATCCTTGGGTATTGAAACGTTAGGCGGTATTTGCACTAAGTTAATCGAAAGAAATACCACTATCCCTGTAAAGAAATCACAAGTATTCTCAACCGCTGCTGATAACCAACCACAAGTTGATATTCACATTTTACAAGGCGAAAGAGAATTCGCAAAAGACAATAAGACCTTGGGTAGATTTGAACTTACGGGAATTGCTCCTGCTCCACGTGGTGTTCCACAAATCGAAGTTACTTTTGACATCGACGCTAACGGTATCGTAAACGTTTCTGCAAAAGACTTAGGAACGGGCAAATCTCAAAACATCACCATCACTTCTTCAACAAACCTTTCTGACGCTGATATCGACAAGGCTGTTAACGAAGCTAAACAATACGAAGAAGAAGACAAGAAACGTAAGGAAGTAGTTGACAACCACAACAAACTCGACGGACTTATCTTCACGGTAGAAAAGTCTATCAAAGACTTAGCAGATAAGTTAAGCGATGAAGACAAGGCTGAACTCGAAGAAGCTGTTAAAGAAGCTAAGACAGAACTTGAATCTAACGACAACGATAGAATGGTTAAGGCAACTGAAAAACTTTCTGAAACTTCACAACAAATTTTTGGAAAAATTTATCAACAAGCAAACCCTAACGGTCAAGATCCTAACGCGGGTGGCGCAGGGGATACTGAATTCCATCAATAATTTGTACTAAAAAACGTTAAGGCTTAAACTTATGAATAATTTATTATTGTCGGTAACGCAGTTTTCTGACAATTTAGTAAGTATATTAAGTAATTCGCTCGGCATTTGGTATTTGATAATACTGAATGCCTTTGGCGTTATTGCGATTTGTTGCAAGGTATGCGAATACCAACTTCGCGGTAGAAAGACTATATTTTTACTTGCTATGTCTTCCCAAATCTTGTGGGTGCTATACTTCGTTTGCCAGGGCGACTTTATAAGCGCGATAGCATGTGGAATTTCTTTCGTAAGCGTGCTTATCTTTTCTCAAAGAGAAAAACACGCGTGGGCAAGAAGTGTTTTGTGGCTAATTTTCTTCTTGGCATTGCAAGGCGCTCTCACGGTGTTTACGTTTAAAACGTGGAGAGATTTATTTGCCTTGTCGGCAGGTGTATTAGGTGTTTTCGCATATTATACTTTGGACTTAAAAAAATACAGATTTTTATCCTTATTCTACGCTTTATCATGGCTTTGCAACAGTATATTCAAAATGTATCCAATTGCTCTTGCAAGCGATGCGTTTAGCACTATATCGGTTAGCATCGGCATTTATAGATACGATATCAAAAAGCAAAAGTCAACTGAACAAGTAGAAAACAAAATAGATTAAAGGAACATTATGGCAAAAAAAGACTATTACAAAACTCTTGGCGTAGACAAGAACGCTACGGCAGACGATATAAAGAAGGCATATAGAACGCTTGTAAAAAAATATCACCCAGACCTTCATCCGGGCGATGCTGCGGCTGCTGAAAAGTTTAAGGAAATAAACGAAGCCAACGAAGTTTTATCCGATCCCAAAAAACGTCAAAACTACGACACTTACGGCGATCCCAACGGTGGAATGGGCGGTTTTGGCGGTGGCTCTGGCGGATTTAGTGGATTCGGCGGTGGCTTTGGCGGTTTTGAAGACATATTCGGTGATATTTTCGGTGGTTTTGGCGGTGGCAGAAGTAGAGCGCAAACAAAAACCAAAGGCGAAGACATCACTATCGAAGTTTCACTTTCTTTCTTAGACGCTGCAAAGGGTTGTAGGAGAGAAGTGGTTTATACTCGTAACGAAACGTGTTCTTCTTGTAAAGGCACGGGCGCAAAAGGCGGTTCGGCTTATAAAACTTGTGAAAAGTGCGGTGGAACAGGTCAAGTTCAGTATACTTCGGGCAACGGCTTTTTCCGTCAAGTAAGCGTTCGCGCGTGCGACGAGTGTAACGGAACGGGTAAAAAGATTATCGACACTTGCCAAGACTGTAAGGGCAAGGGTTACGTTCGCACAAACACCAAACTCACTTTGGATATACCCGCAGGTGCAGACACGGGCAGTTATATAAGAAAGGTGGGATACGGCGAAGCAAGTCGCAACGGTGGACCTTCGGGCGACCTTATCGTTGTAATGAAGGTTGAGCCAAGCAAACTTTTCAAGCGCAAAAACTTTGACCTTTACGTAGAACTCCCCATAAGTTTTAGCACGGCTGTTTTAGGCGGAAAGGTAAAAGTTCCGCTAATCGATAACACTTTGGAATACGAAATTCCCGAAGGCACGCAGAGTGGCAAGGTGTTCTTCGTTCGCGGAAAGGGTATCAAGAGCGCAAGGGGAACGGGCGACCTTTACATAGTCGTTTCGGTTGAAGTTCCTACAAAACTTACCAAAGCGCAACGTCAGGCAATAGAGAACTTTGAAAAGGAATCTGACGTTAAGCAATGCCCACAAATGAAAAAATATAAAGAAAATATGGAAGTTATGTATGGCGAAAACCCATACAAGAAATAGTTTATGAATAAATTTTGGGAACTTACCGTATCCACTACGCACGAAGGTAGCGAACTCGTTTCGGACTTGCTTTGGCAAAGGACTGACCTTGGCGTAGCCATTTCGGATATACAAGACGTTATTGATTTAGAACGCTCGGGAAAAGCGTGGGACTACGCGGACGAGAGTATTTACAAGGCTGATAAAACGGTGCTTGTAAAGGCTTTCTTTCCTTTTGATAGCCAAGATATAGGCTTAGTTGAGCGCGACTTAGCATCATTAAAGCAAAACGCCGTTATAAACGTTGGTAGTTTAGAAACGACCAAGCGCCAAATAGACGGCGACCTTTGGCGCGAGCAATGGAAAGAACACTTTAAGCCTATTCATATTGGCAAGGTGGTAATCGTTCCCGAATGGATAGACTACGTGGCAAAAGAGGGAGAAATTAAAGTGCTTCTCGACTCAAACATGGCTTTTGGAACGGGCGAACACGAAACTACGTCTATGTGCGTGGAGTTTTTGGATAAATACGTTAAAAAAAGCAACGTTGTAATAGACGTTGGTTGCGGTAGTGGAATACTCGGCATCACGGCTGAAAAACTTGGAGCAAAACAGGTTATAATGACCGATATCGACGAGTGCGCGGTTACCGCCACCACACACAACATGGCGCTTAACGGCACCAAAAACGGCGTAGTTATGCTAAAAAATCTTCTTGACGACAACACCGTCAAAGGGGATATAATCGTTGTAAATATCATGGCGGAAGTGCTTATCGCTTTCGCTCCATACATAGGCGCAAACCTTAAAGACGGAGGCAAAATCATTTTGAGTGGAATACTCACCGATAGATTAGAAAAGGTTAAAGACGCATATCTAAAGCACGGCTTTACTTTTGTTGAAGACAAGATAAAAGGCGAGTGGTCGGCACTCGTTATGTCCAAGGTAAACGCTTTATGAAAGCAGTAGTTTTTTCGCTCGGTTGCAAGGTAAACGAGTGCGAGAGTAACGCCCTTATAAGTGGATTAAAGCAAATGGGGTATGAGGTTGACGATAAACTCGTCTTTGCAGACCTTTATATTCTCAACACTTGCGCTGTTACAAAGGAAGCCGAAAAGAAATCTCGTCAACTTGCAAGTAGGGTAAAAAAACTTAATCCCAATGCAAAGGTAATCTTTTGCGGTTGCGCGACTCAAAAAGAGCCAAAAGCCTTTTCTTCTAAAAATCCCAACTTTTTAGTAACGGGTGTTTTTAATAAGAACAAAATTTTGCAAATGCTTTTAGAGTGTGGGGAAAAACTTTCTCCCGAGAGTAAAGTTTACGAAGAAATGCTTCCCGTAACCACGTTAAGGACGCGTTCGTTCTTTAAGGTGCAAGACGGTTGCAATAATTTTTGTTCATATTGTATTATTCCGTATTTAAGGGGCAGAAGTAGAAGCCGAAACCCACAAAGCGTGGTGGACGAAATAAACCTTTCAAACCCGATTGAAGCGGTTATAAACGGAATAAACCTTTCTTCTTATAATTATGAGGGGACTGACCTTACGGGGCTTATAACAAAACTTTGGCAGGTAGACGCAAGGATTAGACTCGGTTCTTTGGAAGTAAGGGTTATAACCCCCGAGTTCTTGAAAGCACTGTCGGGGTTAAAAAACTTTGCTCCGCATTTTCACCTTTCCTTGCAAGCAGGCTCGGACGCGGTGTTAAAGTCTATGAACCGTCGCTATACAAGACAAGAGTTTATTGAAAAAGTGGACCTAATAAGGGAATATTTCCCCGATGCAGGCATAACTACCGATATAATTGCAGGCTTCCCAACGGAAACGGAAAAGGACTTTGAAGACACGCTTTCATTAGTGGATAGAGTCAACTTCTCTGATATTCATCCGTTTATGTTTAGCCCAAGAGAAGGCACGGTTGCTTATAAAATGAAAGACCTTGACCACGCTGTTAAAAAGTCAAGGCTTGAAAAGTTGATAGAAAAAAAGCACGCGTTAAAAGAGCAGTTTGCTCTTAAAATGCAG
The DNA here is from genome assembly GCA_017501885.1 of Clostridia bacterium. Lineage (GTDB taxonomy): Bacteria > Bacillota > Clostridia > Christensenellales > Borkfalkiaceae > UBA1259. The sequence continues at coordinate 6,051 of JAFVWA010000019.1, forward strand.
GGAAAGGTTTTGGAGTTCTTGCCCGAAGAAAAACAAGGGGAATGGACGGTAGGGTATAGCGAAAATTATCTAAGGCTTTACGTTAAAGGTGACCTTTCCCAAAAATCATTAGTCAAAGTTGTGGTCGAGCGCCCTTTTGAAGACGGTGCAATCGCCACGGTTATAAAGGAGAAATAAAATGGAAAACTGTTTGTTTTGCAAAATAATCGCAGGTGAAATTCCCGCGACCAAAGTTTATGAAGACGACGATATGCTTATCTTTAAGGATATTGATCCAAAGGCAAAGAACCACCACTTGTGTGTTCCCAAAAGCCACTTTAAGTTGCTTTCAGAAATGAACGAAAAGCAAGCGGAAATGCTTACTAAGTGCTTTAAGAAAATCCCAACGCTCGTTAAAGAGTTAGGGTTAGAGAACGGTTATCGCTTAGTTATAAACCAAGGCGACGATGCAGGTCAAACTGTATTCCATTTGCACATTCACATATTATCCGGTCAAAAAATGGGCTGGACCCCAGCATAAAAAATTAAAATAAAAACACCGCTTAGGCGGTGTTTTTTTATATTGGTTCTCTTCCTAAAATTGAATCAGTAGTTTCTTCATAAAAATCAGTAAGGGCGCAAAGAACGTCTAAAGAAATTTCGCGTTGGTCATTTTCATATCTACAATAAGCCTGCCGTGATATGTTTAAAACTTTTGCAAGATCTTCTTGCGTAAGATTTTTTTGTTTTCTTAATTTTTTTATATTATTACCTACTTTCATATTGACATATTACCAAATTGGTGCTATACTGTCTAAAAAAGCACCAAAATGGTGCTAACATGTTTATGTAAAAGCAAGAAATGATTCAAAAAATTAAAAGTTGGATAATTAAGGACTTGTTTATAGCAAGTGTCTTTTGTGTTTTTTATTTGTTGTTTTATTTTTTTGGTCAAACTTGTTTAATTAAATGGTTATTCGATTTTTCATGTCCCGCATGTGGAATGACAAGAGCAGTTATTTGTTTATTGAATGGCGATATAGAGGGATATATTGGTTACAATTACATGGCTGTTCCTACATTTATTGCCATTTATGGGTGTTTACATACCAAAGGTAAAGCTAAAAGGATATTTGACGTCTATGCGTGCGTCGTTGGGGTATGCGTGGCGTTGAGATATATATTTTATATACTTTAAGGAGAAAGAAAAATGACACAGGAAAAGGTAAATCTTTTTATTGCACAGAATTCAAAGTTTTTCCCTGAAGGCAGTTTATATGCGGTAAGGGATAAGTTGTTGCAGGTTAACGATGACGATGCAGCAATGTTGTATAGTTTGGATTTAAAAGATCCTACAACCAACTTGATAGTATCGGTCTTAGTAGGTAGTTTAGGCGTTGATAGGTTTTTAGTAGGTGATACAGGATTGGGAGTTTTAAAACTATTAACAGGCGGACTTTGTGGTATTATGACGATTGTAGATTGGTTTTTAATTAGTAAAAGAACTAAAGAAAAAAATCTTCAAAAGTTTATGAATGCTCTAACTTTTGGTAGTAGTTCAATGGGTTTCTAAAAAAACGCCGAGATTTCTCGGCGTTTTTATTATTCTTCAGTTTGTTTAAGCATTAAGGTTAAAAAGTCGGTTATTTCTACAAAGGTGGGTTGGTGTGGCTCTTTAATATACGCTATGCGGTCAACTACCTTTCCGTCTTTTATTACTTTTTTAATTTTTTCGTTTAGTTCGCTTAAATTAAGGTTTAGTTTTTTATAAAGTTTTACAAGTCCTGCAAGAGCGTGAGTAAACACGTCAAAGTAAACGAAGTTTCTATCGGGGAGTTTGTAGTAAAGGTAATTATTCTCTAAGGTGTGATACATTTCCCTTTCAAACTCGGTGTCGTTAAATACAATACTTTCTAAAAGGGTGGCGTCTTGTATCTCGCCTAAACGTCCGAGCAAGCATATAGCAACGGCGCTTCTAAACTGGTTGCTTCGTCTACAATCGGTAAAGTAGAAACAATCTCTATTATTTACTATCTCACGTAAAACGGGTAGGGCAATCTTTTGTTCCATTATCCCAAGCGCTATCGCACAGTTGTATTTTTCAAGTAAACTCTTAGTAGCGTTCATTTTATCCGCTAAGATTTCCACTAACACTTTATCTTCTTTATTTAAGAAGCAAGTCCAAATACACGCGCCGGGGGTAGTGGTGTCAAGCAAGTGCAAATTGTTTCTTGGATTAAGGTCAATAGGCACGTAAGGAACTTTCTTGCTGGGGGAGTTAAACGCAAAGTCTTTATTTTCTCCACCAAACGCGCCCGTATCTTTAACAAGGCTTAAATATTTTTCATAGTCAATCTTATCGATATCCACGCCTTGATTTATTGCAAGCGCACACGCTATTCCTAAGCATTCGCCCATTCTAAACATATCTCTTATCATTCTAACCGCGCTTTGCAAGTATGAATCACAAGACAAGCATCTGCCCGCACTCACAAGCCCTTTTAGCCCCTTGGGAATAAGGCTTTTAATGGGAACAGGTATGCTCATGGCAACTGTTGCAAGGTTACTGATAACCCACCAATTTTGGAAAAGTTCGTCGTCTATTGCTCTATCGTTTCCGTGTCTATCTAAGTCGGAATACGCCCAAAACAGCACGTTTTCGGGGGTGTTGCCAACAAGTAGGTCGGTATATTTCATGGTGTGTTCACCTTCGAAACTAACGCCTTCTCTAACCCCCGTAATGGTAGCAAGGTATAAAAAGTCGCCTTTCTTAAAGGTGTCTTTTGTGTCCTTGTGTGCAAGTAACAACTTTTTAGAAAAATCTTTAACGTCGTATTGGTTAACTTCGCCTGCGTCTTGGTTAACACCACAACGAATATCATTCCATAAATAATTAGATATAACCGAGAAAGGCACGGTCTTGTTATCAGCAGGTCTTCCCATTCTGGTTTTTGCGCCTGCCATTATTATAATATGTCCGTCTGAAGTAGCGTCAACCGTTATTTTTGCTCTTACGTTTATGAGTTTATTTCCGTCAAAAACTTGCAAACCAACAATGCGGTCGTCTTCAAGCCAAACGCCCGTAGGGGAGTGTTCGAAAAGAGTTTTAACGCCCGCGCTTTCAAGCCTTTTTATCATGGCTACTTGTTTAAGCCATTGATTTGCGCTATCTACTGCGAGTTGTGAGTTCTCACTAACAAATTGGTCGTCTTCCATAAACGCGCCATTTTCATATCCGTAGTAATAACCCCTTACTCCGCCTACCGTGTGCATTCCACCAACCGTTTTTTCGTTTTCAATAAGAATAACGTCTGCGCCCAATCTCTTTGCAGAGTCCGAAAGGTAAACGCCAGAACAACCTGCACCCACACATAAAAGGTCGCACGTCAAGTCAAAATTTACGTTATCAACTAACGTATCAAGACGGTTTCCGTCAACTAAAGAACGTAATATCATTAGTTTTCCCCCTTTTGTGCATAGTAATAGCCCTCTTCAAAAGCTTCAATAGGATTCCCAAAATACTCGTCTTTTGGGAATCCCTTTTCCTTTTTAGCAATTTTACTAAACGTAGGTGCAACGTATAACGTTTTAACCTTTGCTCCGACAGTCTTCCACTTATTGTAAAAATCATTGAGCATTGCATTGTAGTCTAAGCAGTTTGGGTTTTGCAAGAAAACGGCATAAACGTCTTTATAAAAAGTGTTTTGAATGGTAGCGCCACCAAAAGCATTCGTTATCTTAATTTCTTCGTCTTTTGTGAGTTCGCCCTTTACCATAACGGTTAGGGTAGTGCTTAGCGGAGCGGAAACCGTTGTATCAATAATCTTCTTGGTTTTAACGGTAATTATTCCACCGTTAGTTATAATTTTAGCAATATATAAATCGTTTTCTTGCGCTACGTCAATAACCCTGCTTTTGAATGTGATTTCAAGGTCGGACCTACACAAAAAATCACAAAAAGCACTCTCTAATGCGTTTGCGTTTATCTTTTCACCATCTATCAATTTAAACGAATTAAATGTATCAAGCAGGCTCTTGCCATACTCGGTGGTTGGGGTGTAAGCGTCTAAGTTATAACTTCTAAGCGGCAGGTAAAAACGCGTGTCAGCCGACTGAGTTTGTTCAACTATCAACGTGTTCTTGCTATTTAACGCATAGCCTACCGATGCGTAAGAGCAACCTATAAGCAAGGTGTCGTAAACTTTCATAATCTCTCCTAAACGTTTGCATTCGCTTGTTTTAACATATCGCGAAGTGTAGCTGTGTTTATGGTGTGGGTGTTCTTTGTAGTTTTTTCAGCAAGTGCTATTGCCGTTCCTGCCGCTTGACCTAAGCACGTGCAGATAGGAAGTATTCTAACCGCCGAGTGTGCTTGGTGGGTGGCAGACAAACATCTCCCTGCAACTAAAAGGTTGGTATATTCTTTGGGAAGTAGCGAGCGGTAGGGAATAGAATATACTTCCCCTTGCTTAAAGTAGTGAAGGTAAGTGCCTGTGCCTTCGGGGTTGTGGACGTCTATCTCGTAGTTGCCGAGTGCAATGGCGTCCTCAAACCTTTTGCAAGAGATTATCTCTTGTTCGGTAAGAATATGCACGCCCTTTAACTTTCTGCTTTCTCTAACGCCTATCTCGTTCGCAACCGAGATAATTGTGGAGTTTTCAAACGCTGTGGAGTGCGCTTTTAAGAAGTGAAAGAGTTCGTAAACTTGCTCTCTTGCTATCACTTCCGCACGGCTTATCTCAAAAGCGTCGGTGGGGTTGAGTTTTACTACTCGCGTGGTGTTTAAATGAAGTATGCCTTCGCCTAAACCTATCATTGAAAGAATGTTTTCTCTTGGGTTTTTGATTTGTCCTTTGCTTTTAAGTTCTTTCCACTTTTGTTGAAGCGTAGGGTAGTCCTTGCGCATTCTATCAAGGTCAACGCCCGAAATTCTAAAACAAGTAGTCATGGGTTGGCAAAGGTTATCGCTTTCCCTACCCAACTGGTAGTCGCAACCTGCATAGTATATGAGTTCACCGTCCCCCGTCGCGTCTATGAAATATTTGGCAAAAAATTCCGTCTTAGTAGACTTTGTCAAAACTTTAACGCTTTTAACCTTGTCGTTTTTTGTAGTTACCGAATAAACGGTGGAGTGAAACAAAAAGTCTACGCCACTATCTACAATTAATTTATCAAGCGTAAGTTTAATTGCTTGTGGCTTAAAGTTCATAAGCGAATCTGCCTTTTCATATTGTTCAGCAAGTTCGCGTATTTCACTAAAAATACCTGCACTCAAAAGGGTGTATGTGTCGTCGGGGTTATCTTGCCAGTAACGCATAAATGGGTATACCAAGTTGTTGGAGATTGCTCCACCAAAGCATCCCGAACGCTCTATGATTAGAACGTTTAACCCCTGTCTTTTGGCGCTTACCGCACTCGCAACGCCGGCAAGTCCGCCACCTACTACTATTAAATCGTATTCTTTCATTTCTATTTCCTAAATGCTTTTTTTATATAATATCACTAATTAAAAATGTTTTCTTTCAAAATATACACTTAAACTTGCACAAAAGATACTTTTATGTTATAATTTTTTAAAATTAGTTGCAAAAAGGTTAAATTATGGAGTATAGCAACCTTGTTGATTTGATTAAAAGCATAACGCTCGGCACGTCTTTGCAAATTGGCGTTGTCTTTTTTGGCGGTTACGGAAACGAGAAGTTTGTTTTGCCAAAAGAAAACAGAATTCATACAAGTCGCGTTTGTGAGTATATTAAAAGTCAGCCGTCAAGATATAGAAGATGCTATAAATGTAAAAATATCGCACTTCAAAAGGCTATTCAAACGAAGCAAGGTTTCGGGGGCGAGTGCATTTATGGAATTTATGAGTATACTCACCCGATAGTAGAGCAAGGTAACGTTGTTGCTATTGTGTTTGTGGGGAATATCTTGCCCGAAAACACTCAGCGGTTGCAAAAAAATCTTGACGACGTAGAACTTATGAATACGCTCGAAAAATCGTGTTCGCTTGATAAGTGCAAAAGCATTGCTCTCGTTATAGAAAGTTATATAAGGCTTGTTTCAACCGTTTGCAAAAATCAGCAAAAAACATATAACCCCTTGATAGAAAACTTTAAGGGCTTTATTGAAGACAACTTGGAATACAACGTTGGCGCGGAAGAACTTGCGCAAATGTTCCACTATAATAAAAAGTATTTGGGTAGACTTTTCAAAAAGCAGACGAGCGAGTTTTTAACCGAATACGGCAATAAGCGTAGGGTAGAACGAGCAAAAGAGTTGCTTTCAAGCGGTAATTTGTCGGTAAAGCAAGCAGCGTTAAAGGTAGGAATAGACAACGTTCCGTATTTTAATAGGCTCTTTAAGAAACTCACGGGGCAAACCCCGTCGGAATTTAGAAAAAACAAATAGAAACTACCTGTTTAGTAATTTTTCTTTACGCGCTTTTCAAAAATAATGCACCCTTTTTGGTGCACTAATAGAAAAATTAAAGTTACAAGTTTAGGCTTGCAACTTTTTTGTTTTTCGCTGAAAATTAGTTATTTTTTCTATATCCCGTGTGGTATAATCCGTTTGCGTGTGAGGAGGAAAAAATTAAAAGCATCGAGGTAGAGATCGTCCGGATGCTCGGACGTCTCAACGCCCTATCGAAACGCGGCTCCAATCCCCCGCCGCCTCCGCCGGAAACACGGGACA
>JAFVWA010000168.1 GCA_017501885.1 Clostridia bacterium
AAAACTGAAACGTCAGCGAGCGCAAGAAGAGTAAATTGAATAGATGATGACGCTTTATTGAGATTAATAGCAAAGTTAGTTAATGTTTTCTCGCCGTTAGTTTCGCGAATCAAAAGATTTTTAACGCTGTCAAAATATGATTGAACGTCTAAAATATCAGTTTCACATGCAAAAAATTCTTGTGTTGCAAGAACTAACTTTCTTAAGTTTTCTTTATTTTGCGAATTAATAAAAACAATATTAGTTGTTAACATAGAAGATAAAATAGAACGAACTGCAAATGGCTCAACAGACAATCCTTTGCTTTGAATAAACCAAGTAAACTTGTTATACAAATCGCCTAAAGAATATGCGTTGTTAAGTTCAACAGTTTCTTCATTGTTTTCAAGAGCAAAAGAAAGAGTTTCCATCTCTTCAGGCTGTTCTTCGACTATTTCTTCTTCAGGCTCGGTGGAAGGCTCTTCTGGAACTACTTCTTCCATATAAGTTGTTTTTGATTCTTGATGGAAAAGCCCTACTCTATCGATTACTTGGGTTAAAGTATCATTAACAAGAGTTGCAGGAGCATATTTACGTTTCTTCCTTCTACATAAGAAAACAATAAAGCAAATAAGGAATATAAGAGATAAACCAGCATCTATACTTCCTACAATTATTGAAAATTTATCAATTACAAAAGAAGAAAGTGTTCTAAAATGACTAAATAATAGTAAGCCACTTAACAAATTAACGTAAATGAGGAAAAATAACGATAAGGCGATTTTGTTACCAGGAGTTAAGAATAAGTTTTTCTTAATGATTGCCTGGTGATCAGCACTTTGTGCAACTTTACCAATTTGCGCATCAACCATTTTTTCTTCATCGTGCGCAATAACTCTATTCTTAAATAAAACCTTATTTAAGTATCTCTTTACCTTAATAGAAGAAACAATTTTTTCGTTAACACTACTATCGCCAATAGTAAGAGTATAACTTCCCCCTTCTATCATAAAGCATGCTTGTTCTGCATTATAAACGTTAAACGTATTGTCATCAAAAGGAATGAAAACCCTTTGTTTTTGTCCTTTTTCAACAAATACCTTCACAAAACCTTTCAAATGCTTTGATGCAAGTGAACGTTTAGAACCTTGCTTATTTACATATAATTGAACGGTTTCATATCCGTCATAATTACCAACGTTCTCAACTGTAACAGAAACACCTGCACTATTAACTTCGGGATTTGAATAAGCAAATTTAGTATAAGACAAACCAAAACCAAAAGGAAATTCCGCATTATTCGTTGAATATGCAGGAATATTATTAGAACTTTCTTCTAAACAACTTTCAACCATCTTTCCTGATGGAGAAATTCTACCGGAAATAACGTCCAATAAAGCCTTATTTAAATTTTGACCGCCATTATAAGCAAAAATCAAACCTGAACAGAGACTTGCAAAGGATAAATCAATTAAGTAATCGGCAACGACAACCGCTATTATTTCTTTACCCGTTTCAGAAAGTGAAGAAATCAACTTTAATTGACATTCAGGTAAAGCCTTTTCCCCTTTTTCAGGGGCTAAGAAAACAAGTGCAACGTCGCTTTGTTGAGTAAGTTTCTTTGCTTTGCGAATCAATTCTTCATCAATTGGCGCTTCTTTTGAATATCCGTCAATATTAGATGACATTCCTTTTAAATAACCGTGAACGTAACCAATAGTATCAAGTTCTTCATAGTCGTTTATTCTGTCAAAAACAAGGTCGACAATTGTGTCACCCCTACCAGACATTGCTTTAACGTAATTATCATTTTTTACGTAGTCACCAATTACACATACCTTTTTGTTTCTGCTAACAGGCAAAACGTTTTGATTTTTAAGCAAAATTACAGATTGCTTTGCACTTTCGTATGCAAGATTATTATGTAAAATCTCATCAAAAAGAACTTTATGCTCTTTTTGATAATACTTCATTAAAGGTTCTACCGCAGAATTAGTATGAGCATTGTCAATATCAAATAAAATATCAATTAACTGATCGCAAATTTCATCAAGTCTTTCTTCACTTATGGCATTTCCACTTTCGCATATTGCGTTAAATTCTGCATAATCAATGCTTCCGTTATTTAAATCAAGTTGCGCCTTGTTAAAGGTATTTAAAGCAACTAAACCATGACTTATGGTTTGATCAAAAATTTCATCGTCAACAAAGGCAAGGCAAGCGCCATTTTGTAAAAGAGATATAGCAAGTTCTTTTGTGGATGCTTTTGCAAAAATATAATTTTTATAATTAGCTTGAGTTTTTAGATATTTAACGTCGTCTAAACTTCCAACTAAAACAATACTTGGATTTTGTTGAATTGCATAGTTAAAAGGAGCGATTTTATTTTCAAAGTTTTCACAAGGATCAGTATTTAACGAAACACATGATAAACCGTTTCCTTCATTAATTCCATTTATGAAATTATTAATAAATTTTCCATTATAAAAACAGTCTTCGGTGGCGCGAGTATTTTGATTTGCAAAAGTCAAATCAAAAACTTTGCCATTTAAAAGACTGTTGTTCTCTATTGCAGAATATTTACCTGTGAGTTGGATAAGTTTAGTATTCCAAGTAGAAGCTAAAGCCTTAAATTGAGGGAAATAGGTAGAATATCCACTTCTACCAGAGAAAGGATTTTGTTCAACAGATATAGATTTAAAATCAAACTCGTCAATGCGGTCACGTTTTAAGTACTGAGAACTAATAACAAGTTTTAAGCGTTGTTCAGGCGTCAATCTACTGATAACGTTTTGGTGTTTTAACATGTTTCCTCCAACTCTTTGAATGAGTTTATAAACATTAAATATATATAATAATTTATATAATACATTACAAAGCAGTTTTTGTCAACACATTATCTAATAGTTTTTTATAGTAAACTGTGTTTATAAAATAAACAACCCCAATATATAGTAAATTAAGCCCACCAAAACGCTTGATGCTACACCAAAAACAATGATTGGTCCTGCTATTATAAACATTTTTGCAGCCGTCCCGTAAATAAAACCTTCGGTCTTAAATTCCATTGCAGGAGAACATACGGAATTTGCAAATCCTGTAATTGGAACGATAGAACCACCACCTGCGTATTTCCCTATTCTATCATAAACCCCAAGCCCTGTTAAAAGTGAGCCTAAAAATATCATTATCATCGAAACAAATCCCGACAATTCATCTCCTTGAAGTCCTAAAAAATTTTCTAATAATAGTCTAATCGTTTGTCCGATACAACAAATGAATCCACCTACCCAAAACGATCTAAAAAGCGTTCTAATCTCTTTAGTTTTTGGAGAGATTTTTTTAACGTATTCTAAATAATTTTCGTTTATAAAACCACTTGAATTTTTCAATTATTCTTCTCCTTTTTTATAGTTTTTTTTATTAATATTTCGCGATCATCGTTATTTTTTAAATAAGTAAAATTAAATGATGTTCTCATAAGAAAAGTATGAGAACTTATACTTCTTTTAATACAAAAATCCGATTAAAATTTTAATCGGATTTTTTGTAAAACTTTATTTTCAAGCCTTGACACTTGAACTTGCGAAACGTTTAATATTTTTGCAACCTCAGATTGCGTTTTATCTCGAA
>JAFVWA010000169.1 GCA_017501885.1 Clostridia bacterium
ACGCTTACAGATTTAAGGTTTTTGCCGTTAAGAGTGCAAACAGGCACATACACGCCGCTTGAGTCGTACTGAATGTACATATATATTCTTGAGCCAAAGTCTAAATCCAACCGAATTGTAATGTTGGACACGTACTTTTTGTCTGGTGTATCAAAGCCCATTGTACCCGTTTCGACCATCCAATCAATAGACGTGCGTTCTTCTTTAGGGTTTAAGCCGTAGCCGAACATTGTCTTGATTTCGCCAAAATCTGAATTGATAAAATACAACTCGTTTTCGTATGAGCAAAACTCTAAAATGTGGCTGTCGTCTTCCTTGTGCCATAACCGCTTTGCAACGTCATACACAAACAAAGAATAATTATTGTCTTTATCGCACATTGAAATGTAGTATTTATTTCCGTGTGCGCCAGCAGATGCGTTGTAATACACTATGTCACCAAGCTCACTTGATACTTCTACCGGGAGCGAGCCATCATACGCGCAAACACCGCTCAACGACTTGTAGTACAATACTTCGTTTACAATAGCAAGGCTTTTGCCACAGCCCTTTTGTACGCCACGGCAAGCCGTTGTTTGTACGCTATAGTTTGACGGCTGTGTGCCGTAAATCTTGTGCAAATAGTTTTCTTTAAAGAAGATAGGATACCCTAAATGCGCTATTGCGCCTGTGAATGCGCCGTTTGTACCAACAGATACTCGGTAACTATCTGTAGATACACCCAAAAACGAATCCCAATTCTTAAAATCCCCAAGTTTGGATGCGTAAATTTCGTTATAAGTATTGCCGCTTTCATCGGTGTAATACCTACATCCCCAAAGCCTGTTATTGCTTTCAATGACAAAGTCTAAATCGGGCATTGTTCTTGAAAAAGTAACGGCTTCTTCGAGTGTTTTTGTTTCTTTTAAAAGCCCTGAAACCACGATATAGTCTTCGCCCTTTAAATAGACCGTTGCGCTGCCGTTTAGGTCTGTTAAGGATTCATCCGTAATACCGCTTATTTTAATGCCGTCATACTCGTTAAAACCGCTAAACGCTGTTGCATCCTCCGCCTTAATCTTGATATATGACGTGGCGATCGTGTTCCACGTTTCGTTTGCATAGCTGTACTGCTTTAATGAGTGTGGCGAAGAAGACGTGTCTATCCAATAAAGAGGTGATTTATCTTCCGGGATTGTAGGCGGTTCTGCGCCAATGTTGGTAATATCGTATTTAGCACCTAAAATGGTACACATTGAAAACCTTAAGCCTGTTTGCGTGGTAGTAAAATCAATATCGCCGTAGTCGGCTAAATTGCCTGAATTTATGTATTTTTTATCGGGAAGGATTATTACGTATGCACCAAGTGAAACAAGTTTCTTTGCGCCGTCTGTAAGGCTAATTTCTTGTGATTCCGTTACCAATTCGCCGTTGACAATTTCGCTCTTAACAAAAGAATTATCCGCAAGATAACAAAGCTTGTCTTTTGCCACCAAGCCCTTTAAGTTGGTTGGTATGGCGTAAACGCCGCGTTGCTTTCTTGCAGATAACAAAGGAAAATAGTCTGACGACATATTTCGCATATCGTAGAACTCATTATCGTTGATTTTTAAGTTGTGATTATAGCCGCCAAATACGTCGATTTTGGTGCGTGTGGTGTTTGGCGCGGGTAAGGTTGGAAACTTCATAATGACTCCTAAAATAAAAACTCGTTTCTTAAAGGTGCTGTGTGTAAAAACTTACGAGTGTATGATTTTGTGTAGTCTTCCAAGTACGTATTAAAAAGCGTTATTTCCACGTTATACCTGTTTGTTTCGCCGTTGGCTAAATCTATCTGTGCCGATAACCAATGGATGTATAATTGGTCGTATGGGGCTTTAACAAGCAGTTGTGTGTTATATACGTCGGTGTTTTCATCGTAGCCGTTAAAGGTTACTACTTCGCCTTGATGTGTGTCGTATACTTTTGCCTTTATAATCCCATCAATGTGGGATAACCACGCAATCTTATCCGTTTCGCTGTATTGGTTTGGTTTGATGTTGTCTACCCTACCAATTGCTTCAATAATAGTCATAACTGCCTCCTTTTAAGAAAGGGGCATTACACCCCTTTGCTTGCTAATCCTTTAAGCTTATCTTCCGTTTCTGCGTAACGGTTTTGCGCCCTTACCGCTCTGTTGTATTCGTCAGCAACTTCTTTGGGGACTTTAGATGTCTTACCGCGTGGCAAGATGTAATTCTTACCGTTGATGCCGATAAAAAAGTTAGGGTCAGTTGAATTGCTTGTTCTTGGGATATAAAGGTCTACTAATTCTTTCTTGGTTTCTGCCATAATTTACTCCTAAATATTTTTAAAAAGGGCAAGGCGATATCACGCCCGCCCTTTTTTTAATTATTAATTAAACTTTTTAAATATTATTTTTAGTTTTCGTCGTCAATTGCGCTGTAAGAAGAACAAGACATAACTCTGACTAATCTTTCTGGATAAAGCATTGTTACGCCGTTTGTTTCAAACTTGTAGCCAATTGTGCTGAATTGGTTAAGAGGACCGCCTACTTCTTCCTTGCTCTTGATAATCATTTCTAATGCGCCACCTTCTGGGTCAATGATACCGAAAGCGTCTTTACCAAAGAAGTATGTTGCATAGGTCTTTGTACCTGCTTTATTTTGGTAATCTTCACCGCCAAGGACAGGTGCAAATACGTTTTCAACAAATCTAACACCGTGTAATTCACCAATTTCACCGTTGTAGATTTCTTCAGGTCTTGCGTATTTGTGAGCTTCAACCCATTCTGGGCTGTTTCTTAAGTCTTCTGCTACTGACGGGTGGATAACTGCTACGTACTTACCATTGATGCGTGGAACTCTGTCCTTTTTCATCTTGGTAACAACTTTGTTAACCATTGCCGGTGTAAGTTTAGCGATTACTGTGGAACTTGCTTCTAAAGTAGCACAACTTGTGCCTGATGGCGTTGCCGCGCCTGTTGCTAAAGTTACGTTATCGCAGTATACAACGTTTGTGTTAACAAGTAAGCCGTCGCGGATAAGTGTTTCTTGTGTTTCAGCTGCAGATGCGCCCATTTCTTCGGTTGCGCCTAAAATGATGTCGTCATATGCGTGAAGTTCTAATACGTCAGATACGGTTGCATATGTACCATATTGAGTAATAGAACCTGTAAGGTTGCTTTGCCCAAAGGTTTGACCTTCTGGAATAACACCTTCTCTTAATTCTTCTGCTTTGTCGAAGGTGTTCCATTTACGCCATTCAACGGTTTTACCGCGACCTTTTGGTAATGGCTGCTTTTTAGCGAATTGAGCGTAGAACATTTCCACGCGAGCGTTTTCTAAAAGCTCTGTATCGTAGAATGTTTTTAAAGTGGTATTCATCGCATTCGTGGTTGTTGCTGCACCCGTATATGCGTTTACTGTACCTGTGGTTGTGTTTACTACTGTACCTGAATCAGCGAATAACTGTAAGTTAAGTTTAAATTCTAACATTGTGGGATACTCCTTAAATTTTTTAGTAAGATTTTTTGAGTATTCCCTTGTCTTTTTTAGCCTTGAGGGAATACTTTTTCGCCTCTCGCTAACCTTGCCTTTAAGTCTTTTTTAAATGCTTCTCTTTGCTCTTTAGACATTGCGCGATAGTCGAATGTTATACCAGAAGAAGCTTGTGAAGACATCCCGTTTTCTTGCGGTCTTTGTTGTCCCGCTTGGATTGATGCTGATAACCTTTCAGCCGTTTTCTTTGCAATAGTTTCGTTCCGCACCGCATCTATTTCTTGCCTATGGATTGCATAATATGCTTGTTCCACGGACAAACCTACCCCCGGTGCTGTAAGCCTTGCGAACATTGGGTTTTGTAACTCTACCCTAAAGTTGAAATTGGGGAAGGTCTTTTTAAGTTCG
>JAFVWA010000020.1 GCA_017501885.1 Clostridia bacterium
AGCAAGAAAAAATAGAAAAAGAGATATACGATACTAAAATTAAAGCCAAAAAAGAAGAAGCGCAAGAACAAGCAAAAAAAGATGCGGAACAATTACTTTACGACAAATATAGTGAAATTTATAATGCAGAAAAATTATTAACCACCACCCATACAATTAGAGATAGATTAGGTACGGTAGGGCATAATGACTCCAAGTTTAGAGATGGATTAAACTATTATCAACTAAAAACGCTATTGTCACAATATGGTATAAATGATGTGCAAGCAGAATATACTTCGTTGGGCGGTGGTACGGGTTCGTTTGGAGAATGGCTTGGTAACCAAAGCGCAACACTTCTTTCAACTTATGAATTAACGCCCGAACAATACGTAGAAGCATACAATAAAGTATTTAATGCGATTAGCGATTATCAAAATACTAGGTCAGACGAACAAAAAATAAAAGATTTCTTTGATAAGGATTATAAAGATGAAGATTTGGCAAGCGTAGTTCTTGGGCTATCTGACCGTGGATATTTAGATATAAAAGCAGCATCTAAAAATAAAGATGATGTAAAAGAAGTAGTTAAGAGTGCTTTATTAAGATTTATTAATGAGCAATTAAATTTTTCTAAAGCGGAAATTCAAGATTATATTAATTCCGCTAAAGAAGAATATTCTTCTTCAAGAGAACTTTTAGATAGCGTAAAGCCTTATCAAGATTTTGTAGATGGCGTTATTTCTTATGAAGAGTTCTTGAAAGAAATCGGAGCAATAAGCAAAGAAAATGTTGACACAACCGAAACTTGGGAAGAACAATCTAGCAAGGTTTTAGAAAATTATCAAGAATTATTAGATATTATAAACGCTATGCGTAATGCTGAACAAAATATACTTGATATAGAAGAAAAACGAAAAGCATTAGAAGATGCGCGAAACAATAAAAATGTAAGAGTATATAACGCAAGAACGGGAACTTGGGAATTGCAAGCCGACCAAAATGCTATTGCAAAAGCAGAAAAAGCGTATGAAGATGCTTTATGGAAAAACATTGAAAGTGAAATTAAAACGGGGAATTTAAAAGTAACTGAAATTCTTGATAAAGTTAGCGCATTACCGAGTTTAGCAAACGCAGTTATTAGTTGGCTAAAAGATGAAGGGTATAACGTACCTACTGACGGGCTTGTATTTGGTACAAGTTCTACAGTTGCAATCGCTAATAGTGCAAAAGTAAATTCTAACTCTACAAACGATAATCGTGCTTATACGGTAAATGGCGTACCTATATCAAATGATATGGCAAATAATTACACATTAGTACAAATATTTGAAATGTTCCCCGAAATAGAAAATTAATTTAAAATATAGGAGAAAAACTTATGATATATCAACCGAGTAATATAATTCCGTCAAATTTTGCAGGTGTAGGGCTTGGAACAGTTGATGCAACAAAAGATATAACCATATCTTGGCAAGTCAATGGCAATTCTCCTATGACTGCGTTTCAAATAACAATATACTTAATAAATTCTAATGGTACGCTTACGCAAGTTCACGCAACGGAAATTTTAACTGAAGGAATACCTAGTGGGGGATTTTATGGTAAAGATGGTAAGGGTAATCCACAGCAATTTGTTTATTCTTTACCAGACACACCGTGGACCACTTGGGGCGTTGTAAATGGAAACGAATATCAACTTTCCATAACTCAATATTGGGGAAACCCGACTAACGGCAATTATCCTTTTTCGGTAGAACAATACTCAAATAGTGCTTTTGTAACACGCGCTACTCCAAATTTAAGAGTTGATTTAGACGATTACATTGAATCAGATTTATATTTTGTAACTACGCCGATTGCTGTTGGAAATTATTACATTATTAACGACGATATTATTGAATACTTTTATTTACCAGAAAGTCTTGCTGTTAATGATATTATCATAATAGCATATAACGATATAGGGTATTATAGAAAAAATGGTGTGTGGAGAAATATATCGCTTTCAACAACGGGTAGCGGTACAAACATTACGGATAGTTTACTTTATTTGGCGTATTTTCCTACATATACCGCGCCACAAACTTCTTTTACGGGAATTTATAGCCAAGCACAAGGCGATACAATAAATTCGGTAGAGTGGAAAATTTCGCTTCTTGACGAGCAAGAATCAATCCAAAAAACCGCTCCTGTTTCAGGGCAAATTTTATATGATACAAACGTAGTAAACACGCAACAACTTTTCTTTACACCAAATTTTTTGCAAAGTAATAATATTTACGTGGTAAGTTGTACGG
>JAFVWA010000170.1 GCA_017501885.1 Clostridia bacterium
GAATTATGAAAAAGAAAGCAGTAATTTACGCAAGATTTAGTTCACACGCACAAACCGAACAATCTATTGAAGGTCAACTTAGAGAATGCTATGATTTTGCTAAGCGAAACGACGTTACTATCGTTGGCGAATACATAGACCGAGCGTTAACGGGAACGTCAGATAAACGTCCACAGTTCCTTAAAATGATTGAAGATAGCAAGAAAAGGAACTTTGAGTACGTTTTGGTGTATCAATTAGATCGTTTTGCCCGTAATCGTTATGACAGTGCTAACTACAAAGCAAAATTAAAGAAAAACGGCGTAAGAGTTTTGTCGGCTAAAGAAAACATTACCGACGATGCAAGCGGAATACTCGTGGAAGGTATGCTTGAGAGTATGGCGGAGTATTACTCCGCCGAACTTTCTCAAAAAGTCAAACGTGGCATTAAGGAAAGTCTTATAAAAGGCAATTTTATAGGTGGTCACGGATTATTAGGATACGATACAGTTGACAAGAAATGGACGATAAATCCACTTGAAGCAATCGTTATCAAAGATATCTTTACTCGCTACCGAAGTGGCGAAAAAGCAAAAGATATTATAAATCGCCTAAACGCATCGGGAATAAAAACTAAGTCAGGCAAAAAATTTACAATGAGTCAACTTGCTCGTATTATTCGTAATGAAAAGTATATGGGCATTGTAAACGTGGACGGAAACGTCTATACAAATGTAATTCCACCTATCGTGGAAGAAAACTTATTTAGGGAGTGTAATTTAATTATGGATTCACATAAGCATAAACAAAGAAAGAACTACGACGAGCAACCGTATATTTTAAGCGGAAAACTTTTTTGTGGATATTGCGAGTCGGCAATTACTGCAGAAGCAGGCACGAGCAAAACGGGACGTGTTTACCACTACTACAAGTGCTACGGGAAAAAATTAAAAACAACCAATTGCCACAAGAAACCTGTTAGTCAAGATTTTATTGAAACGATAGTATTTGAGGCAACTATTAAATACGTTCTTCGTCCAAAGGTTATTGATAAAATCGCAGAAATGGTTACCGAAAAGTTTAACGCTGAAATTTCTACGCCAACTGTGTTATTGAGCCTTGAAAAAGAACTTAAAGAAGTAAATAAGTCCATTAACGGCATTATGACAGCAATAGAAAACGGTATCTTCACAAAGACCACGAAAGGGCGTTTGTTAAATTTAGAAGCCGAACAATCCGAACTTGAAAACAAAATAGCCGTTGAACAAGCAAGGCAAACGAAACCATTACAAGTCAATGAAGTTAAGAAATTTTTAACCTATTTTGCTTATATGAAATACAAAAAAGGCGAAGAAAAAAACGAGTTCTTTAACTCGTTTATAAATCGTGTTATTTTGTACGATGATAAGGTTATTATTCTCTACAATTCAAATGATAGAGAGACTAAAAGGCTTTCTAAAAAGCAATTAAAAGATATTGAAAATGCCAAAACCCTTGAAGATATAAAAGAAAACTCGCTTGAACCTAAAAAGTTCAAACGAGTTGCTCTTGGCGCAGGAAGAGGGACTCTGTTTTATACAATATATTGTATGTATGCAATTATACATACCACAATATA
>JAFVWA010000171.1 GCA_017501885.1 Clostridia bacterium
AACTTCAAGTGTCAATGCACCATTAAAAGACATTCGCCAACCGATTTCTGATTGTGTCGCAATAGTCTTGCAGACTTCGTAAAGGTTTGTAAAGTTTTCTGAAACAGAATAAACCTTGCCGATTGCGTCTGCACTTGCAGGGATTGTGTTTACAATCGGCAACTGTCTTTTTGCTTCTGCACTACTTCCACATTGGTCTTTAATCAGATTACGCAGGACAATTTCGCCTTTATCGGTCATTGCCCACAATCCGTTGCTATTCATATTTTTAATAACACGTCTTTTCAAGATATACCTTGCGTCTCGACCCGTAATTGTTCTAATCTGTGAGCCTTTTCCATCTTGCCCGATTTCGTCTTGTATCGAGTAAATCTCCCCGAAGTCATAAGGATTGTCACCGAATTGACAGAAAAGCCCACGTTCAAACTTCAAGGCATTCGGAATATTGTAATTTATCGTGATTGTAAAAGTTCCTGCTTCATAGATGTTGTGTTCAAAAGACACTTCTTCAAAATCGTCAATGATTGCCTGCAACACAAAAGAAGAGTTTTCGTATTTGTAAAGTTTAATTTGTGGCTTGTCTTTGTAACTCATTTTCTAAACTCCTATGTACTTCTGGCGATATTTAATTTTTGCACTTGCAGTTCCTGTTTTTGCAGAAAATCCAATTGCGTTGTTTCCTACATCAAACTCAAACTTCATATCGCTATTGTTTGAAAGTCTGTTGATAATGTTTTTAAGTTCGACATAAGAAAAATAAAAAGACAGATTTGCACCAAATACAAATATCTTTTCGCTTGAAAAAATATAAAATGAAAATTGTGTATCCATTCTTGGTGTATCAATATAATCTTCCCAAGTAACACCACTAACAGATTTTTTTATTTTTGTAGAAGATACAGCCCCATACAACAAACCATTGTAAACTCTTAAATATCTAATATTTGTTACGGCAATTACATTAAAAGTCTTGCAATCTGGACTATATCTTATATAGTCACCACTAATACTAGCGAAAAGAAAGTTGCCCTTGAAATAACAACCCGAATTCAAATTATCTGTTGTTCCCGATAGATTTCTATAAATTGTCTCCATATCTGTTGTATAACAGATTTGTCCGTCTCTGCCATAAAATGCGATTTTAGTATCTGTCTGTATATACCCTACTATCTGATTAAATTCTGGTATTAAATCTCCTGTCTCTGCAACAAGATTAACATTTGACCAATCTGACCAAGTAACTCCATCTTCACTTGTAACTTTCCTGTCTCCAAGTGCTCCCAAAAACTGAAATTTATTATTAAACCAAAAAATGAAACCGATAACATAAACAGTTTCAAAAGTTTTTGCAAAAGTTGTCAAATCACTTGTTGTGTAGATACAGTAATTAGACCCTTCTTTAATTACAAGGCAGACAGTTTCAATTTCTTCGCTGATTGCAAGTCCAACTTTTGAAGAAGGAGAAAAGGAATAAACCACTTCCCAATTTTCTCCGTCTGAACTTGCTTCCAATGTGGTATAAGTTGTTAAGAGCCATTTGTTCAAATATTCACATCTTTGCAAATCCAAAACGTTTGTACCCGTAATTCCGTTTCCTGTAGCGTTTTCCCAAGCGGTCATATCTGTAGATTTTTTGAAGGTAAAACTCGCACCTGTAGTAATATTATATTTAATACCAAAATATAAACTTAAATCTACATTATAAACGAACTTTGATATTCCCCCAGCACTTAATTCTGTTAAACTCCATTCCGTTCCATAATCACTTGTATATATTTGAGTATCTGTCAAACCATAAAAGGATTGTTTTGCTTCATTCCATTGTATGAATTTTATCCCTTCTGTATTTTCTACAACATCAACAGGGGCTGATGGGCTTGTATGCGTAAAGTAGTTTCAAT
>JAFVWA010000172.1 GCA_017501885.1 Clostridia bacterium
ATTTCTCCTGATAAGGTAAAATATAATCCCGAAAACAAATGCTATTATTATAACGAAGCGATAGGCTATTCTTTACTTGCCTCAATGGATTATACAAGCGAAACACTTGTAATAAGTTCAACATTTGATGGCTCAAATGTTTATACCATTCGCTCAAATGCAATAGCAGGCTTGGAACATACAAAAATCACAAAAATCGAGGACGGTATTACAAAGATACAGGGTAAGGCATTCAGAGATATTGACGATGTTCTGTTTGTTTACATTCCCGATTCTGTGAGCGTTATAAACGCATATGGCTTTAACAGTATCGACTGCAATAATTATTTAGTCGAAGCAGATAGTAAGCCAAGCGAATGGGATTCCTATTGGAACGGAAGTAATTCGAGTCTAAATGTTCATTATTCTATTGATCAAAACATTAACTATAAAGATGGCTTTATTTATACCGCCAATCCAAGTCACGCAACGCTTATAAAGTATATCGGCTCATCAACCACCGTGAAAATCCCACGAACAATAGACGGCGTTACAGTAAGAGAAATAAAGGCGGACTTTTTCAGCGGTAGTGGAACTCGTTATTTCTATATTCCAACCACCGTTAATAAAATAGAAAGCAAGGCGTTTGTAAACACCTCCTCCTCAACCTTCTATTTCTATTGCGAGATTGATGCACAACCAAGCACTTGGGCGAGCGATTTTTATTACAACTCTTATTACGGCTCAACCTCAAATTATAGAACGCTTTATTGGTCACGAGAGCTTGACTATTAATAATTTCATAAACAACAAAAGGTCACATCTTGCCGAAAAATCAATCCATTTCCCGGGTCTTATCTTTACATTTGATATAGACGGATTTTTGTGGCTTATCGGTATGAAGATCCTTTTCGGCATTCTCGGATTCTTGGGAGCAATCTTGTTTGCAATTCTCGGTTTTGTGGTTGCATTCTTTATAGCCCCATTCGTTTATCCATTCAGCCTTATCCGTCAAAACCAAGCAATAAGCGAGTGCGATACGGCCGAATTCGATATATTCTAATTACATAAAAAAGCCAATCGGCTTAAAATAAAACAAAAACACAAAGGAGCAAAAAATGAAAAAAGTATTATTATTAATTACGGCACTCTTACTTTCCTTGATTCTTATTGTTGGCTGTGGTTCGGAAGAATCATCAAGTTCATCAAGCGAGGAATCATCAAATGAAGAACAATCTTCAAGCGAGAAAGAATCAAATTCAGAAACAAACGACGAAACTCAAAGCGCAACCCCTGTGAAATACACAATTAAGTGGTTCGATGAACTTGGAAACTTGTTAAAGAGCGAGTCGGTTATAGAGGGTGAGACTCCGTCTTTTAACTATTCAATTGAAGATACTGCTGAGTGGGACTACACCGCAAAAGGTTGGAGTAAAACCAACGGCGGAAGTGTATTGAGTAGTATACCAAGTGCAACAGAAGACGCTTCCTATTATTTCATTGTAGAAAAGGTAAAGCAAAAATATACCGTTACATTCAATTCTAACGGCGGTAGC
>JAFVWA010000173.1 GCA_017501885.1 Clostridia bacterium
ACTAAAAAGCAAAAAAATACTCGAAAAAAATCATAAAAAACTTAAAAATCTAATAGTAATTATCTTAAAATGCAATTGACACAAAATTTGTATTGTAGTATAATAAATCAGTATATCTAACGAAGGAAAAATAAAGGTAGGACGATGAAGCATTATTTTACAAGCGAAAGCGTAACAGTAGGGCATCCCGATAAAATTTGCGACCAAGTTTCGGATGCTGTTTTAGATGCTATATTATCACAAGACGAGTTTGCACGCGTAGCGTGTGAAGTTTCTGTTTGCACAGATTACATGCTCATTATGGGTGAAGTAACCACTACGGCAAAGGTGGACGTAGAGAAAGTTGCAAGAGATACCGTAAGAAGAATAGGTTACAATAAAGACGGAATAGGCTTTAATGCGGATACCGTTAAAATAGACGTTAGACTAAATCGTCAAAGCCCAGATATCGCGCTTGGCGTAGACGCTTCTCAAGAAGCTAAGGCAGGTGGAGACCTTCACGACCAAACGGGGGCAGGTGACCAAGGTTTAATGTTTGGTTATGCATGTAGGGAAACGGAAGAACTTATGCCACTTCCCATAATGCTTTCGCATAAGATGTGTGAAAAACTTGAACAAGTTCGTCAAAGTGGGGAGATTGACTATCTTCGTCCAGACGGAAAAGGTCAAGTAACAGTAGAATACAAAAATGGCAAACCATTACGTATTGATACGGTTGTCTTATCAACTCAACATAACGAACAAGTAACTACTGAACAACTTAGAAAAGACGTTAAGGCGCTCGTTATAGATAAGGTTATGCCTGTTGATTTAGTTGACGAGAAAACTAAATATTACATAAAC
The DNA here is from genome assembly GCA_017501885.1 of Clostridia bacterium. Taxonomy (GTDB): domain Bacteria; phylum Bacillota; class Clostridia; order Christensenellales; family Borkfalkiaceae; genus UBA1259. The sequence goes on from JAFVWA010000173.1 coordinate 844, forward strand.
CCCACGGGTAGGTTTGAAGTTGGTGGACCTAACGGTGACTCTGGCTTAACGGGAAGAAAGATTATTGTTGATACGTATGGTGGAAAATGCCCACACGGTGGCGGTGCATTTAGCGGAAAAGATCCAACTAAGGTGGATAGGTCTGCTACTTATATGGCAAGATACGTATGTAAGAATATCGTTGAATCTGGACTTGCTGACGAATGTCAATTGCAAGTTGCTTATGCGATAGGCGTAGCAAAGCCTGTTTCGGTTATGGTAAACACTTTTGGCACGGGAAAACTTTCTGACGAACAACTTGCAGACGTAGTTGTTAAAGAGTTTGACCTTCGTCCATCGGCTATCATTGAAAAGTTGCAATTAAGAAAACCAATTTATTCAAGAACGGCTTCTTACGGTCACTTTGGAAAGCAAGACCTTTCTTGGGAACAAACGGACAAAGCCGAACAGCTTAAAAAATATCTTAACTAACCGTGTTTAAGTGGCTTAAAAATTTTATAAAAAACAACTTTTTCAATACTAAATGGCGTTGTAATATTTGCAACGTTGAAGTGTTTGACGGAGAGTATTTTTGCAAAAGTTGTTATAAGGAATTGCCTTTTAACGACGGTGCAATTTGTGATCATTGTGGCAGAAAGGTTAGTCAGCCAACGCTGTATTGTTCTACTTGTAAAGAGAGGCTGTTGTCTATTGATAAAAGTCGAAGCGTTTTCGTTTATGATAAGGCAATTAAAGCACTTATCAAAAGGGCGAAGTATGATAGAAAGACATATTTGATAGAACTCTTTACAAAATATATGTCTTTCGTCTATTTCAAAAGCTACTTTAACGCAGACTATTTGTGTTATATTCCAATGACTAAAAAGGCATTAAGAAAAAGGGGATATAACCAATCGAAAATTTTGGCAGACAATTTATCCGAAAGAATAAACGTGCCTGTTATAAATGCGATAAGCAAAGTTAAAGACACTACAAGACAAGCAACTCTTAATAGGGCAGAAAGGCTTAAAAACTTAGAAGGTGCGTTTATCGTTACTGACAAAAAGTCAATAAAAGATAAAGTACTTGTAATAATTGACGACGTTACTACAACGGGTGCAACCGCTGAAAACGTTGCCAAGACATTAAAACGCGCGGGAGCAAGTAAAGTGTATTTACTTACCGTAGCGAGCGTTCCGCCAAAACAAGGATACTAATTTGTTTTGGGGTGAAAGCAAAGTAAACCAAATTAAAGTAAAAAACTCATGAATGGAGATTATAGATGGGATTATTTAGATACATTCTCGGTGGAGAATCAAGACGCGCAATTAAAAAACTTTGGGGGATGAGCGAAAAAGTTTTAGAAAAAGAAAGTATTTACTCATCGATGACCGATGCGGAACTTACAGATCAAACGCGCGTGTTAAAACAAAGACTTGCTGACGGTGAAACGTTAGACGACATCTTAGTAGATGCTTTTGCAGTTGTCCGTGAAGCTGCTGGCAGAGTTCTTAATATGAAGCACTATAAAGTGCAAATTATCGGCGGTATTTGTTTGCATCAAGGCAGGGTAGCCGAAATGAAAACGGGTGAAGGTAAAACACTCGTTGCAACCCTTCCCGCGTATTTGAACGCTCTTTCCGGTAAGGGTGTTCACATCGTTACGGTAAACGATTACCTTGCTTCTCGTGACGCTGAGTGGATGGGTAAAATCTATAAATTCTTAGGTTTAACTGTAGGCGTTGCTATTTCGGGAATGAAAGACGATGCTAAAAGACAAGCATACGCATGTGACATTACCTATGGCACCAACAATGAAATGGGATTCGATTATTTAAGAGACAATCTCAAAACAAAACTTGAAAAAATGGTTCAAAGGGAACTCAACTTTGCCATTGTCGACGAAGTAGACTCAATTTTAATTGACGAAGCAAGAACTCCGCTTATTATTTCTGGCAAGGGCGAAGAATCAAGTGAAAAATATTTAACAGCAAATAAGTTTGTTAAGACTTTAAAAATCGAACAAGATTTTACTATCGATATAAAAGAAAAGTCAGTTCAAATAACTGAAACGGGTGCAAAGAAAGCAGAAATTTTCTTTGGACTTGAAAACTTCTCCGACATCGAGAATGCAAGTTTATCACATCATATTCAACAAGCGTTAAAGGCGCATCACATATTTAAAAGAGATAACGACTACGTTGTAAACGACGGAGAAGTTATTATAGTTGACGAATTTACAGGTCGTCTAATGATAGGTAGACGTTATTCTGACGGTTTACACCAAGCGATTGAAGCAAAAGAAGGTGTGAAAATTCGTAATGAAAGTAAAACCTTTGCAACCATTACTTTCCAAAACTATTTTAGGCTTTATCATAAACTTTCTGGTATGACGGGAACTGCAAAAAGCGAAGAAGAAGAATTCCGCGCTATTTACGGTTTAGACGTTTTAGAAATACCAACAAACCGTCCCGTAGCAAGAATTGACATGCCAGACGTAATCTTTAAGACGGTAAACGGAAAAAATAAAGCAATCATTGACGAAATCGTTGAAAGTAATAAACGTGGTCAACCAATTTTGGTGGGCACGACTACTGTTGAAAAGTCAGAAGAAATAAGCAAACTTCTTATTCGTCGTGGAATTAAGCACAACGTATTGAACGCTAAAAACCACGCAAAAGAAGCAGATATTGTCGCACAAGCAGGTAGATTTGGCGCCGTAACCATAGCAACCAACATGGCTGGTCGTGGAACGGACATACTTCTCGGTGGTAACCCCGAGTTCTTAGCAAAGAGAAAACTTCGTGAAGAAGGCGTTACTGACGATTTAATCGAACTTGCTACGTCATTCGTTGCAGACCTTCCTGAAGAAGCCGAAAAGGTAAGAGAGCATTATCGCGAAATTTACGCTAAATTTAAGGAACAAACCGACCAAGAAAAGATAAAAGTTATAGAAGCGGGCGGTTTATATATCTTTGGCACCGAACGTCACGAATCACGTCGTATAGATAACCAGTTAAGAGGTCGTAGTGGACGTCAAGGCGACCAAGGTAAATCAGTTTTCTTTGTTTCTCTTGAAGACGACCTTGCAAAGCGTTTTGGTGGCGAAAGAATGCAGAGAGTATACGATTTCTTTAAAATTGACGAATACGAACCATTGCAATCTAAAATGCTTTCAAAGAGTATTGAAAACGCTCAACGCGCAATAGAAGGCAGAAACTTTGGTATAAGAAAACGCGTTCTTGAATACGACGACGTTATGAATAAACAACGTGAAGTTATGTATGCCGAAAGAATGAAAGTTATTAAGGACGAGAACGTTCACCAAGATATTATAAATCTCGTTCCCGATTTCGTTCGCTACGTAGTTAGTTCTTGTGTTCCAAGTGAAAACAAACCCGACACGTGGGATTTAGATGCGCTTAACCGTGCAATCGAATTAAAGCTTTTACCAAAAGACTCTAATTTCGTTACTAAAGAACGCGCAGACAACTGGGATTTTGACTATTTGGTAGAACAACTCACCAACGAAACTATACGTGTGTATGAAGAAAAGATTCAAAGATATAAGGAAGAAGACAATATCCACTTCTCTGAAATCGAAAGAATAGTTTTCTTAAAGAATATCGATACCAAGTGGATTGACCATATCGACTCTATGGATCAGTTGAGAAAGGGCATATCACTACGTGGTTACGGTAACGTAGATCCAGTTATTGAATACAAGAAAGAGGGATTTGAAATGTTTGAAGACCTTACCGAATCTATTCAAGACGATACCGTTACCATTTTGTTAAAAGCAGAACTTCGTAAAGCCCCTGTGCCACAACAAGAACAACCACAAAATCTTTCAACAAACCGCACCGATGGAAGTGCGCCTATTCAAAAAAGGGTAGCAAAGCAAGAGATTGGCAGAAACGATCCATGTCCTTGCGGAAGCGGTAAAAAGTATAAAAACTGTTGCGGTAAGCAATAAGGTATTCTATGGTAAATTTTGAAGAATATAAGTTAAAGATAAAAGAATTAAAAGGTATCCTTGCGGAAACGGGACACTCTCTTTGACATAGACAATCTTCGTCTTGCATTAAAAGAAAAGGTTGCTTTATCAGAAACGCCCGAAGTTTTTTTAGACTTAAAGAAAGCACAGCAAATATCTAAGGAAATCGCTTCTTTAGAAAGTAAAGTAAGCGCTTTTTCAAAAGCAGAAAATACTATAAACGATATGGCTGACATGGTGCTTCTTGCGGAAGAAGAAAACGACGAAAGTGTTATCGAACTTATAAACGAAGAACTTTCTAACGTTGAAAAAACGGTAGAAGAAATGCGTCTTGCCGCCCTTTTGACGGGAAAATACGATAAACTTAATGCCATTCTCACTCTGCATGCAGGTGCAGGCGGAACGGAAGCGTGTGATTGGACGGAAATGCTATACCGCATGTATATTTGCTATACTGAAAAGAACGGATATACTTTGACCGAATTGGACAGGTTAGATGGTGACGAAGCGGGGATTAAGTCGGTTTCTTTTAAGGTTGAAGGCGACTGTGCATACGGTTATCTTAAAGCGGAAAAGGGTGTTCATAGACTTGTTAGAATATCCCCTTTTGACGCTAATAAGCGTAGACACACTTCATTTGCTTCGTTAGAAGTTACTCCTGAAATAGAGGAAGATAATTCTATCGTTATAAAAGACGATGAAATAAAGGTTGATACCTTCCGCTCAAGCGGGGCAGGTGGTCAACACGTAAACAAAACGGAATCGGCGATAAGAATAACCCATATTCCCACGGGAATAGTCGTTGCTTGTCAAAACGAGCGTAGCCAAACTCAAAACAAGGAAATGGCTATGAAAATGCTTATAAGTAAACTTTTAGAAAAAAGAGAAGCTGAACGTTTGGAACGCGATAACGACATAAAGGGTGAAATTAAAAAAATTGAATGGGGAAGTCAAATCCGCAGTTACGTCTTCTGTCCGTATACAATGGTTAAAGACCACCGCACGGGTTATGAAACAGGCGACGTAAACGCTGTTATGGACGGAGATATTCAAGGATTTATAAACGATTATTTAAAGAAATCACAATGAGATACGATGAGTTAAAAACGGGGTTTTCTGTAAAAGATAACCCCATAATTATGGGCATAGAAACGTCTTGTGACGAAACTGCCGTTGCCATTATTAAAAACGGCAGAGAAATCTTGGCGGACGAGATTATAAGTTCGGCAACCGAACACGTTCGCTTTGGTGGAGTAGTGCCCGAAATAGCATCGAGAATGCACACCACGGCTATATTAAAAGCAACTCAAAACGCCTTAGATAAGGCAGGGCTTTGCTTAGACGATATAGACGCGTTTGCCGTTACCCAAGGTTCGGGGCTTTTAGGCGCACTTTTGGTTGGCGTATCCTTTGCAAAATCACTTGCCTACGCTACGGGAAAACCACTTGTTCCCGTAAGTCACATTAGGGGGCATATTGCTGCAGCGTATCTTGCTGACAAAGACTTAAAGCCACCTTTTGTAACTATACTTGCAAGCGGTGGGCATACTGCTGTTATAGCCGTTAAGGACTACTATGATTTTGAAGTTTATGGCTCAACCATAGACGACGCTGTTGGCGAAGCTTTCGATAAAGTAGCAAGGGTTTTATGGCTTCAATATCCAGGCGGTCCAAACGTAGAAAAACTTGCTAAACAAGGTCAAAACTCTATTAAACTCCCAAAAATGCTTAAAAATTATCAAGGTAGTGAGTTTGATTTTTCATATAGTGGATTAAAGACCGCGGTTATTAACTACGTTCACAATGAACAAGCAAAAGGCAATGAGATAAATAATGCTGACGTTGCGGCAAGTTTTCAGTCTTCAGCAATAGACGTTTTAATCGAAAAAGCACTTAAAGTTATAGATGTAACGGGATATAAAACTCTTACCGTATCAGGCGGTGTTGCCGCTAACGGTTATTTGAGAGAGAATTTAACAAAAGCGGTTGAAAATAAGGGTATTAAACTTGTTTTGCCAGAGAAAAGATATTGCACGGACAACGGTGCAATGATAGGTGCAGAAGGATATTTGCAATATAAAAAAGGCAACTTTGCCGATTTAAGTCTAAATGCAAAAGCCGTGATTTCACTTAGGTAATTATTTGCCAAGTTTATTGTAAATTGTTTTAAGCGGATGTGGCGGAACTGGCAGACGCGCAGGTTTCAGGTTCCTGTGGGCAACCGTGTGGGTTCAAATCCCTTCATCCGCACCAAAAGTCGTATCAAGAGATACGACTTTTTTAATTTGTGCCCTAACTAAGAGTAGCCACAACTAATTTTAAAAAAACTGTTGACTTTTTTGTGATAAATGGGTATATTACTTAAAAAGTAAGTTAAAGGGGTTTTACTTTATTGAACGACAAGCATGCCTATAAAGTTAATAAGAAACTTTTAGAGCGAAAAATTAATTATATACCGATTAGATATATAATCGCGGCATTGATTTCTATATTAGAAGTAGTTGCGATAATCGGTGGTGTAGTAGCGCTTTGTATATTATCCCAATGGTTTTATTTGGGAGTTATCGTTGCGCAACTTGCTTGTGTTCTAAGGCTCATGTCGTCAGACGGAAACCCTGACTATAAGTTGCCGTGGTTATTTTTTATTTTGGCTTTTCCAGTAATTGGATTTATGCTTCATACTATTTTTGCATCTCGAAAGCTCAAACGCAAATATATCAAAAGATTAAAAGCATTGGAAAAAAAGACTTATGAAAAGGACGATTCCGAACTTTTCGAACACTTAAAAGAGCAAAGCCCCATTGCGTATAGTCAAGCAAAAATGTTGTGCAGTAGCGCGTATACGCATCTTTTTACAAACACCGCGCAAAAGTATTTTTCGTCGGGTGAAGAAGCATTTAAAAGCATGCTAATCGACCTTGAAAATGCACAAAGATTTATATACTTAGAGTTTTTTATTATCGATGGTGGGAAGTTTTGGAATTCCATTCTTGAAATACTTTGTAACAAGGTAAAACAAGGGGTAGAAGTAAAGGTTTTATACGACGATATAGGCTGTATGAAAACACTTCCTGGTGATTATTACAAAACGCTTAATAAAGTCGGAATTAAGGCGGCAACCTTTTCCCGTTTAAAGGGAAATGCTAATAGTGAGTTTAACAACCGAAATCACCGTAAACTTTTGATAATAGACGGTAGTGTAGTATATACAGGTGGAATAAATCTTGCGGACGAGTATATTAACGAAGTTGAAAGATTTGGGCATTGGAAAGATACGGCTATTCGTTTAGAAGGTGAAGCGTGTTGGGAGTTTACAAGTCTATTTGTAACCGACTATGGTATAAGTGTTAAAAAGATTCCGCAAACAGAAAATCTGCTGTATCCCGCTTGCGAACAGAAACAAGACAACGGGTTTATTATTCCTTTTGGCGACGGGCCTAAACCTATCTATGAAAGAGAAGTTGGTAAGGGCATAATTCAAAGCATGCTTGCAAACGCTACCAAGTATGCTTATATTACCACGCCTTATTTAGTTATTGATAACGATATATGTCAAACGATAGAGGATACTGCACTTCGTGGAGTTAAGGTGAAAATTGTTGTTCCACACGTTCCGGATAAGAAAATAATATTCGCAATGACAAAAAGCTACTATTCAAGACTAATGAAGGCAGGGGTGGAAATCTACGAATACGAGCCTGGTTTTATCCATGCAAAGACATACGTTGTCGATGATGAAATTGCAATGCTCGGCACTATAAATCTCGATTATAGAAGTCTTGTTCACCACTTTGAGAACGGCGTATGGATGTATAAGTGTGAATGTATAAAAGACATTAAAAAAGACGTGGAGCAAGTTTTGTCGGTAAGTGTAAAAGTTAGCGAACAAACTACAAATCTTACTCCTGTAAAACGTTTTGTTAGGGCAATACTTAGAATATTTGCTCCGCTTATGTAAAACCCCATGAGGGGTTTTTCTCATTTTGCTTGAAAAGATTAAACGTTTGTGATAAAATTATAAAAACAAGATTTTTTGGTGATTCAATGTTTCATATTTTGGTTATTGACGACGATAAGAATATTCGCTACGTAATGAAAGAAGTGCTCGAAGCAAATCAGTATACCGTATTTACGGCGGAAAATGGAGAGCAAGCCTTTGAGGTTATTGTAAAAGAGCATATAGACCTTGCGATTGTAGATATAATGATGCCAAAAATGGATGGTTACCAGTTTACCAAAGAACTTAGAGAATACAATGCCGACCTGCCAATACTTATGGTGTCTGCAAAGCAACTTCCCGAAGATAGAAAAAAAGGTTTTGTCGCAGGGATAGACGATTATATGACCAAGCCAATCGATCCTGACGAACTGTTGTTACATATAAAAGCGCTACTTAGAAGATATCAAATTATACACGAAAGAAAAATTGTAATAGGCGACGTGGTTTTGGACTACGACAATTATACCGTGTCGGGGCATGGACAAGTTCAAGAACTTCCACAAAAGGAATTTTTACTTTTGTATAAGTTGTTGTCATTTCCAAACAAGATTTTTACAAGAATTCAGTTGATGGATGAAATTTGGGGGCTTGACTGCTATACTGATGCCGAAACAGTAACGGTTCATATAGGAAGACTACGTAAACGCTTTTCCGATTGGGAAGAATTTAAGATAGAAAGCATAAGGGGATTAGGCTATAAAGCCGTAAAAATGGTGTAATATGAAAAATAAAGCGCCGTATAGGTTTCGTTTGACTTTTATTATAACCGTTGCACTCGTTCTGCTCGTTTCACTTGCTATAGTCGTTAGTTTGGAATACATCATAATACAAACAAGGCTTGTTCAAAAAGAGCAAGTGGAAAACAACGGACTTTGGTGGATAATTTTGTTTGGTGTGTCGAGCTTGGTAGTGGGCTTGATTTTAGCGGTAATATTCAGTAAAGTAGTTTTGCGACCTATAAACAATTTGTTGGACGGTATTGAAAACCTTTCTGAAGGAAAATATGATCACCGAATGGAAAATAGTGGGTTTAATTTAGTTGGTGACGTAGCAACGCCTTTTAATTCGCTTGCAGGGCAACTGCAAAGCACGGAAATCCTGCGTTCGGATTTTGTCAACAATTTTTCACATGAATTAAAAACGCCCATCGTTTCAGTTAGTGGACTTATATCTTTGCTTAAAAACGAAAACGTTTCTAAGGACAAAAGGAAAAGATACTTAGAGATTATTGAAGAAGAGATGAATCGTCTTACTGACATGACGACAAATATATTAAATTTATCCCGAGTTGAAAAACAAGAAATATTGACTGATAAAAGCACGTTTAACCTTTCCGAACAAATTAGAACTTGCGTGTTGCTTTTAGAGAAAAAGTGGCAAAAAAAGAATATATCTTTTGATTTAGATTTTGAAGAATATTCTATTTTAGCTAATGAAGACATGCTTAAACAAGTATGGTTTAATCTTATAGATAACGCAGTTAAATTCTCTGAAAAAGATAGTGAGATTGGCATAAAAATACGATTGATAAACCATGCGCTGAGCGTTAGTGTTTCAAATGATGGCGCAAGTATTTCTGATGAAGAAAAAGAAAAGATTTTTAACAAGTTTTACAAAGGCGATAGCGCCACGTCGAGAGAGAGCAATGGGATAGGGCTTTCCATCGTTAAGAGAATTGTAGAATTACACGAAGGCAAAATTACCGTGGATAGCAAGGACGGGGTAAATACGTTTACGGTTGAAATACCAAAAGAATTATAAAAAAACAAAAAAGGGTTGCTAATTTTTTTAGTAATCTTTTTTTGTTTAGATTTAGTTCATATTTGTTTTGTATAATATACAAAAATGGGATAAAAGGTTGCTTATAGGAGAAATCAAATGAGTGATTCACAAAAGAAGAATTTAGACGGCGAACTTTTTGAAAAAATAGTTGTTAACGGCGCAAATAATCTTAAAGCGAATATTAAGATTGTAAACGACCTTAACGTGTTCCCTATTCCCGACGGGGATACCGGCGACAATATGTTTATGACAATATCGGGTGGTCTTGGTGGCTTAAAAGCCGTAAAGGAAAACTCCCTTCATAAAAAAGCAAAGGCGCTTGCCGACGGAATGTTGTTAAACGCTCGCGGAAATTCAGGTGTAATTTTATCTCAACTTTTCGCAGGCTTAGCAAAGGGCTTTGCTCACGAAGAATTTGCAAACATTAAGGAGTTTGCCGATGCGCTAAAAGAAGGCGTTAAACAAGCGTATGCTTCTGTTGTTCAACCTGTTGAAGGAACAATGCTTACTGTTGCAAGAGAAGCTGCTGAATTTGCTGCTAAAAATAGCACAAACGATAACACCATAGATGAGTTTTTTGAGATTTTTGTTGATGAAATGCAAAAGTCTTTAGAGAGAACCCCCGACCTACTTACCGTTTTAAAAGAGGCGGGAGTTATTGATAGTGGTGGGGCAGGTTTGCTCTATATAATCGAAGGTATGAAGAATGCCATCGAAGGGGAATTTGTCGATTCTGATATAGCGGTTACAGAAGACGAAAAGAGCGTAGACTTTTCTAAGTTTAACGAAGATAGTGTTATGACTTTCGGATATTGCACCGAATGTTTGCTTCAACTTCAAACGTCAAAAACTGACGTTAACGCGTTTGACGTTCAAACTATAATCGACTATCTCAACACCTTGGGAGATTCAATCGTTGCATTTAAGACGGGAACGATTATCAAAATTCACGTTCATACGTTGACGCCACATAAGGTTTTAGAGTTCTGCCAACAATACGGCGAATTCTTGACAATTAAGATAGAGAATATGACTTTGCAACATAGTGAAGTTAAGGAAAATAAAAAACCAGCGCATGACTTTGAAATTAAAATGCCTGCAAAACAGCGCGCTCACAAAAAATTTGGCGTGGTAACCGTTGCTACGGGCAAAGGACTTATTGATACATTTACCGAGTTCGGCGCCGACGTTGTTATAGATGGTGGTCAGGGAAACAACCCTTCAATAGAAAATTTTATAGAGGCATTTGATACGGCAAACTGTGACGTTATATTTGTTCTTCCAAATAACGGAAATATTATCATGGCGGCAAAACAAGCAGCTGAAATGTATGATAAGGCAAAGATAAACGTCATTGAAACCAAAAACTTTGGACAAGCGTATTCAATTCTTTCTATGCTCGATTTTTCTTCTGACGATGAACAAGAAATCTTGCAAAGAATGAAAAACGATATGCAGGGTGTTATTACAGGTATGATAACCCCGTCTATTCGCTCTGCGGTAATTGACGGTGTAAATATTGAAAAGGGCAACTATATCGGATTTATCGATAAGAAAATGCTTGTTTCAAATGTGTCAAAAACAGGCACTTTTGAAGATTTAATGGATAAACTTTGCACGGAAGACAAAGGTTTTGTAATTGCGGTGTATGGTGAAACCATAACACAAGAAGAAAAAGCCAAAACGGCAGAGTTAGTAGCTGAAAAATATCCACACGTTGAATTTTATGAACTTGACGGCGGTCAAGACGTTTACGATTACATATTGATTATTGAATAAAAGGACATTGTTTTGAAATTTATTTTAGACGTAATGGGGTGCGACAACCCGAATAACTTAATAGACGGCATACCCCTTGCGTTAAATGAAAATAAAGACGTTTACCTTATTGCGTGTGGTGACAGTTCTCTAATTGAGCAAGGACTTAAATCAGCAAATTTTGACCGTTCAAGGTTAGAAATAGTGAACACTACAGAAGTAATAACAGACAATGATTTTCCCGTGTCAGCCGTTCGCTCAAAAAAAGATTCGTCTTTGGATGTGGCATATAGGTTTTTGAAGACGAGAGAAGACGTTTCCGTTATGATTTCAGCTGGAAGCATGGGTGCGGTTATAGCAGGCGCAGTTTTGATACTTGGTAGAAACAATCGTCAAGATAGACCTACGCTTGCCACTTTTTTGCCAACTGATAATGACGGCATAGTTTGTTTGGCAGATTGTGGAGCAAACGTCGATAGTAGACCAGAACACTTGTTGCAATTTGCTTACTATTCTTGCGAGTATTTAAGTAAGGTATTAAACGTTCAAAATCCAAGGGTTGGATTACTCTCGATAGGAACTGAGGAACAGAAAGGCAATGCACTTACAAAAGAAGCGCATACGTTGTTGAAAAATAGTGATTTAAATTATTTAGGCAACGTTGAAGCGCAAAACGTTTTTTCAGGGGATTATGACGTTGTTGTAGCGGACGGTTTTAGTGG